>JASHYS010000440.1 GCA_030042915.1 Acidobacteriaceae bacterium | reverse complement strand
TCCTTGATGCCGCTGGTGACGGCGGAAAACTCAATGAAGCTGGCTTTGGTTGTCTCCGCGATGATTTTGGCCAGCGTGGTCTTGCCCACGCCCGGCGGACCCCAGAAAATCATCGAGCTGGTATCGTCGCGTTCGATCTGCACGCGCAGTGGCTTGCCCGGCCCCACCAGATGCTCCTGTCCGACCAACTCCTCCAGGCTGCGCGGGCGCATGCGCTCCGCCAGCGGCACCGCTCCGCGGGGGAGACTTTTGGACGAGGGCAATGGCTCGTTTAGCAACTGACCGGGTTCGTCGTCGAAGAGGCTCATCGCCGCGCTCCTCGCTTTGCGCCGTGTTGTCCCATCCTTTCTCCGGCGCGGCCCGAGGCGGCGGAGAAAGGATGGGAGATCGAGGAGGCGCGTTGCCGCGCGGCTTCGTACAGCAGCACGCTGGCAGCCATGGCGGCATTCAGGCTTTCCACCGGGCCGGGGCAGGGAATCGTGATGGTACTGTCGGCCTGCGCGGCCAGTTCTTCACGCACGCCGTTGCCCTCGTTGCCGATCACCAGAGCGATCGGGCCCCCCATGTCCGCCAGATTGGCTGGCTGCCCCCTTTGCGCTGCCGTCGCAAGAATCCGGACGCCGGCCTCGCGCAACTCCTCAAATGCCCCTCGCTCGCTGGCTGCGAGCACCGGCACGCGAAACACGCTTCCCGCCGAAGCGCGCACCACCTTCGGATTCCAGGCGCTTACCGTTCCCGGCAGACTCACCACGCCGGACGCGCCAAAGGCTTCAGCGGAGCGGAGAATCGTGCCCACGTTGCCGGGATCCTGAAGTCCTGCCATGACCACAATCAACGGTGCGGCCTTTGCGCTGCTATCAAGAACGTGCGCCCACGTCCAATCGGGCGGCTCAACCAAGGCGGCGACGGACTGAGGCGTCTCGGTGGTCAATGCGGAGTCAAGCAGCTTCCTGGGCAGCGAGAGCACCTCGGTCGCAGTCGGGAGCCGCAACCGCTCCAGCAGCCGCTCCGACCTGCGATCCGGGTCCTTTGCGACAAAAACAGCTGCCACGCGCAGGCCTGCGCGCAGCGCCTCTTCAAGCAGATGCGGACCTTCGATACCTACAAGGCTTGCGCGGCCGGCGAGCAAGCGCGCGCCGCGCCCAGGCGCAGCCAGCGCCTGCCGCAACTCTTTCAGGCGTTTATTTTGCTTGCTCTCGAGTTCGCGAACCGGCATCGCTCTCGTACCTTTGAGCCGATTCTAAGAGCAGCTACTAGCTTCTAGCTACTCGCTTCGAGTTCACAGAGCGGCTTATTCAGTTTTCGAGTTAATTCGGCGTCGGGTTTTCGTCGATGTGATCGATGACCAGCACAGGCACCGGCCGCTGCACTTTTTCGAGCTTCAAACCGAGCTCGCGATGCACCGCGTCGAAAAGAGAGACCGCGCCATTGGGATCCGACGACTCGGGAGAGGCAGTTCTGTCCGGGCCCGCTTTTTGTGACAAGGAAGGCGGACTGTTCAGCAGCGTGCCCATCGTGCTGAAGCTCAGTGTGAAGTTGTAGCCGCCTGTCAGCCCGGTCTTGTCGAGCACGGGGTGGTAGATGTAACCAGGAGCCAGCGAGGCGATCAGCTCCCCAAACTGCGTCATGGTCACGTTCTGACAGGTCAGGAGCCGGTTCAGGACCGGATTCGCGATGCGCGGATCCTTGCCGTCAGGGCCGGGGCCTTCGCTGCAGCGGGTGCGGGTTTTCGGATCGGCCGGAGTCATCTTCGGATTTGCGGCAACCAGGTTGTAGGCATCGCGCACGCGGTCTTCCATGTGTGCCTTGAGGCCGAAGCGCTCGGCCAGCAGGACCTGAATCATCGCCTGGAATTGCTGAAAGTCTGCGTCCGGCGGCTTGTTTTGCGCGTCGCCACCGTCATCATTTTGCTTCGCTAAAAAGTCCCAGCGGTCTTTGTCGAGCCATGGCGGCGCATTCACAATCACATCCTTGTCGTTATCGTTCAGGTCCCAGGTGAGCATAATCAATTCCTGAAGCGTGATGCCGTGCGCCTCGAGCCGGCCGCGGCCAAACGAGCCATGTTGAGGACCGCCGGGCTTGAACGGCGTTATGACTGCAACCTCGAACTGGGGCTGCGGCAGCGGCGGCAGCAACTTGTCGGTTCCGGGAGGGTCAGGCGAGGGCGATTCATCGACGCTGTCGACCAGCAAAGCGGGCCGCGGCGCCGTTTCCTCAACCAGCTTCAATCCCAGTTGCGTATCGACCGCGTCGAAAATCGAAACCGCGTCCGAGTCGGCGCGATCGCGCGCCCAATTCGGGGTCCACTTGATATCGAAATCGAACCCGCCCTTCAATCCGGTGGCGTCGACGACGGGCTCACGCTCGCTGAGATAGCCTCCGCCTCGCGTGTCCCGCAAAAGCTGCGCCAGTTGCTCCATGGTTTCGTTGTGGCAGGTGAAGGCCATCTGAGGCGAGCTGCCGGGTGTTGGCTGCACCCAATCGCACCTTGCTTCTTCCGCGCCGTCTGACTGCTTCATTTTTGGCTTGTCTTTTCCGGCTTTCAGAACGTAGGCCGGCATGGGCGCTTGGCCATTGTGGGCCACGAGGTGGAAACGATCGGCCAGCAGTGCCTGTAACATGAGCCTCTGGTCGGCTTCTTTGGTCGCTGGCGGCGTTTTCGCCTGAATGTCGTAGCGGTTGAACTCGAGCCAGCTCGGACCGCCCTGCACGTTGGCCACGTCGACGTGGTAAGCATTGGCAATGAGGTCAGCCATCGTAGCCTGGTAGATCAAGTAGCGGTCGCCTTCGAGATGAGGAGGGTCGAAAAATGGGTCGTTGATGTGCGGGCTGGGATGAATTTCGGCGGCTGCAAAGCTTCGGCTGGACACGGCAGCCGCGGGCGCATCGGCGGGCGGTGGATCGCCGGAGGATTGGGCATACGACGCGCAGGTAAGCAACGCCAGAATGCTCAATCCAGCAAGAGATCGAATCGCCATGGTGACCTCAATCGACGCGGGGAATGGTACGTCAACGCGTTCCGGTGCACGCTCATTCTATTGCACCGCAATTGGCCGATTCATCTCAATTCGGCCGCGCGCAAATCCCATGGACATTGCTGCCCGATGGACGCCGGAAGGCAGCATTGGTCACGACATTTTGCCATGAAATCGCCGTACGCAACTCCGAATTCATGGCCCAGGCGGGCAACTTGCAGCCCTGGCGCAACTTGCACCACGGCTAGTGCTGTGATAGTTTCCCAGTCTGTAGCGTCTTTCTGCGGTTGCGCCTTCTTTTATGCCAGAACTGAGGTAAGCCTGCTTGTCCGCGGAGATTCTGCGCGTCCATCCCGATGAACCTCAACCGGACCGGATCGACTACATCGTCTCCTGCCTGCGCAAGGGCGGTGTAGTTGCCCTGCCGACCGACACGTTTTATGGCCTGGCCGTCGATCCCGTGAATCTCCGTGCCGTAGAGCAGATTTACCAGATCAAGACCCGTCAGAAGCACAAACCGCTGTCGCTGCTCATCTCCGGCCTGGCGCAGGCTTATGAGCTGGCGCGCGATTCCGATTCCATGCTCGATAAGCTGGCCGACCACTTCTGGCCCGGCCCGCTCACCATCATCGTCCGCGCTGGAACCAAGCTGCCTCTGCGCTCCACGGCTCACACCGGCAACGTGGCCATTCGCGTGCCCGATGCCGCTATTCCGCGCGCGGTGGTAGAGCGCTTCGGGCTGCCCATCACGGCCACCTCGGCCAACCTGCAGGGCGCATCGGAGTGCACGCACGCCGCCTGTGTCCGCGATCAGATCGGCGATCGCATTCCGCTCATTATCGATGGCGGCCCCACCGGGCGCGCCCTGCCCACCACCATCATCGATCTGTCGCTCGGAGCCGGCCGCTGGGAGATTCTGCGCGAGGGAGCCATCCCCACCCACAAAATCGTCATGGTCCTGCAGCGGTAGAAAGACAGGCAACAGGGATTAGGGAATAGGGAACAGGGAACAGAAGACAGGGACTAAGGGACTAGGGCTAAGGGTAGGCCCGGCAAACCAACGTTCGCGGCTGCTGCGATACTGGGAGATGTAGACTGTGAACCGTCTACCGAACACTGTTCGTTTGAGCCATGAGCGTTACCCAGATGCGTGCCGAATCCAAGCCGAAACGCCGCAAGTGGGTGGTGCGCGCCGTGGCTTGGCTTTTTGCTCTTCTTGCGGCAGGCGCTTTCATTTGGGGCTACTGGGTCTACCGGCAGATTGAAATCTACGCGCACCAGGATCAGGCCGCGCCCGCCGATGCCATCGGCGTTCTGGGAGCGGCGGAATACGACGGCCGGCCCTCTCCGGTTTACCGCGCCCGCCTCGACCACGCGCTGGAGCTTTACCAACGCGGCATCGCGCCGCTGATCATCACACTGGGAGGCCCCGGCGGCGATCAATATAACGAGGGCTCTGTGGGCGCCGACTACCTGATGAGCAAAGGTGTCCCCGAGAAGGACATCATCGCCGCAACGGAGAGCAGCAATACTGAGGAATCGGCGCAACGTATCGCCGTTATCGCCCGCGCCAACGGCCTGCATCGCCTGGTCATCGTGAGCGACGACACGCACATGTTCCGCATTCACGCCATCTGCGCCGCCGACGGCCTGGATGTGTTGACGTCGCCCCGCCCCGCTCCCGCCGTCGAAGACAGAACTCTCGAAGCCGAGAGGCTCGGTCACGAGATTTTGAGCTACACGTTCTGGCGGATGCATTTGCATTAAGGCAGCGGTGTTGGAGGAGTCAGCGAGTTGAAGGCTGCAGTCGGGCGACGAAGATGGTCTCGCCCAGAACGTAGCCGCAAAAAAAAAAGACAAAGACGCGGCTAGGATGGGGCACCCAGAGCGGCTAGCCGATTCCTCGATGAGAGGCGACCGCCAGAATTGCCAGCGCAAATCCCGCTGCGCTGACCGTCGAAAGAAAATTCACTGCGTCGTTATTCAGCCAGCCACGCTCCTCCAGGGTGGCTCCCAGCACGCTATCGATGAATAAACCGAATGCGCCGCCGGCCCAGCTTATCCAGAACAGATCGCGGCCACCGCGCAGCGCCCAGGCTCCTACGCCGGCAATTGCAGCCGCCGCGAGCAGTCCGGCCAGTGAGCCGGCCAAGCTCACCGCTCCATCGCGGCCCGGCTCGACCGAACGCCAAGTGGTAATCATGCGAGGGCGGCCGCCCAGCACCTGGCCGATTTCAGAGGAAACCGTGTCTGCTGCGGCCTCGGCCAGCGCAGCCAATGCCAGAGCAAAAGGAAGAGGCGAGAGCATAGCGCGGATCAAGCCGGAATCGGCCAACCACACTTGGAACGGATACAACGCCACCAGCGCCGCGACCCCAAGGTTGGCCGCGACTTGTGCCGCGTCGCGCCCGCGCCTGCCCTCCGCAATACCGAGTTGCTCTTTTTTTCGCCGCCCCACGCGCGTGGCGGCCGAGGCGAACAGAGTAACTGCCAACGTGGGAACCAGCGCCGTGTGCCAGGGTTGAAATGGAACGGTGACGGTCGAAAACATCAGGCTGGCCATGATGACCGCACCGGTTGACGCTGCCAAGGGCGTCGCGGCGCGCAATCTCCAGATCACCAGCCCGAGGAGAGCAGACAATCCCAGCGTCCATTGCGCTACCGGCGCAAAACTCTGCGCGTACCAGGCGCCGGCCAGAAACACTTGGGTGCCCGCGATGGGCAGGACCACAAGCAAGACCAGCTTCGATTGCCAGGTCAGATGGTTTTCAGCCACTCTACATCGTATCCCGCAGCCGGATTGGAGCAAAGCTGCGGCGGCAGCGCCCCTGATTCCCTCATCTGCTGCAGATGTGACCAATCTCCGCCTCCGGCGTCGCATAGCTGTGATCCCGTGGCACTCTCGAACCCTCGCCCGCCTGATTTACAATCAGCCAAGGAAGCAGGAACCATTCTGAATGAGGCTTTTTTCTGGGATTTCAAGCCGAACGCGGGTGCGTTTGGCGTTTGTGTGTGCGGCCGCAGCCGTGGCCGCCATCATCGCAGGTTGCGGTGACAATTACCGGCCCGTGGTTACACCCACTCCCACCAACGGTCCGCCCGCGCAGCCTTCATCGTACGCCGTTGCCGTTTCCACCACAGGCACTTCCAGTGCCGGCGTGGCCACCATTATCGATTATTCCGGCGACACCATTCTGGTTGAGGCGCCCATCGGTCCCGGGCCTACTGCTTTTACCATCGACGAGGTTGGGGCTACCGGGTACACGGTCAACAGCGACGGCACCATCTCGAACTTCGCCATCTCCACGACTCTGCAGGCCAAGAACGTCTCCACCTCCACGGTGCCTCCCACGGCGCAAATCGTGAACCTGATGCCGCCTTCTTCGGGGCTTTGGGCCACCGATCTCAACGGCAACGTGGTCGATCAGTTTTCCGGATCGCCCCAGGCATTTAAGCTCGCCATTCCGGTGGGCACTCCCGGCAGTCCTGCCACCATGCCCATGTACGTCGCGGGCGCTCCCACGCTCACCGGCCAGCGCGAATACGTGATCAGCCAGGATGTGCCCGACGACGCGCCGATGACTTGCAACACCGCGCCTACCACCGCGCCCACCGGCGTGGCCACACCGATCCAGCTCTCCAGCAACACCACTGATCCCGCCATTCCTTTGGGCAAATGCCCGGTTTATGCGGTGCAAACTCCCGATCTGCAGCGCCTCTACGTGATGAACCGTGGCGACAACACGATCACGGTGATCAACAGCAACATCAACTCGCTTGATAGCTGCACGCCATTCCAGAACCAGGACGGGCAATGGGTCACATGCCACCCTTCCATCCAGCTTCCGGCCGGTTCGGGGCCCATCTATGCGGAGTACAACGCTGCAAGCCAGCAGCTGGTGGTGGCCAATTACGACGGTGGAACGATCAGTGTGATCAATGTGGCTCTGGATGAATACGGCAACGACGCCAACACCTATGCCAACCCCAGCTGCATTCCGCCTGGAGGGACGACTAGCACCTACGCGGGCTGCGGAGCCATTACCGGCGGATTCGGAACAGTCGTTACCATTCCGGTGGGCAATACTGCCACGCCTAATCCGGCCAGCGTCACGGTTCTCTACGACGGCAGCAAAGCCTACACCGCCAACCAGAACGACGACAGCGGAACCGGAAACGGCACGGTGACGGTGGTGAACCTTCCCACCTATACCGTGGAGAAGACGCTCACCGTTGTCGGCCATCCGCGGACCGTGGTCAATACGCAGAACTCGGAATACGCCAAGATTTATGTGGCCTCGCCCGATAGCCCGTACATCACCATCATCGAGTCGAGTCCCACAGTGACCGACCTTATCGATACCACCATCCTGCTGGAAGGCACGACGGTGGATGTGCGCACTACCACGCAGAATGGCAGCAGCGGCAACAACGACTACAGCAGCCGCGTGCCCGGCTATGGCCAGCCCTGCAATTTGCCTGGCAACGCCTCGCTGGTATCGCTCACGGCCTGCCAGGCCATTCCGTAGCTTCACCTTTCATTGCTTGCACAAATCTTCATGGTTCCTGCTGGAACGCGCAGGCGCAGGGCGTTCCCTGCGTTGACTTCCGGTGTAGAGTGGATGGCGGGGATTTTTCTCATGCCATCCAATCGCAAAGCCAATGGCCTCTCGCGCCGGCAATTTGTGGCGGTAGGCGCAATCGGCGGCGCAGCCGTCGCCATTGGCTGCCATGGCGGCGGCGGGTCCGATTGGGAGTTCTTCACCGATCAGCAAGCCAGAACGCTGGCCGCAATTTGCGATCAACTGGTCCCCGCGGACGAATTCGCGAGCGCTTCGCAAGCCGGCGTTGTCACATTCATTGATCGTCAGCTGGTGCGGCATTTTCGCCGCTTTCGCAGTGCCTATCGCGATGGCCTTGAACGCGCCGAAGAGCTGAGTCGCGGCCGCTATGGCCGCGAGCTTGCTGTGCTGACGCCGCCCGAGCAGCTTGAGGTTGTGAAGGAGATCGAGCAAAAGGATCGGGCGTTCTTCGAACTGGTGCGCAGCCATACACTCGACGGCTATTATGGTCCGCCACGTCATGGCGGCAATCGCGACGCCGTGAGTTGGCGCATGGTGGGACTGGATGAGCCGCCACTGAACGGCCGCGCTTTGTATGGCGGGGGAAAGGGCTCGCAGTGATGAAGCGCGTGAACGCCGTGGTGGTCGGCGCCGGCGCGGCGGGCGGCATCGTGGCCAAGGAGCTTGCCGTCGCGGGCTTGAGCGTGGTGCTGCTCGAGCGCGGCCCCTGGTATACAGCGAATGATTGTCGCAAAGACGATCTGCGCAACCAGCGCACCACCGTACTCGGCAATGCATTTGGCCCGGAAGACGATGGCAATCCGCGCGTGCTGGTGGAACCCACCGGCGTGGCTCGCACCTACCTGCCCAGCGAAGGTGCTTACCAGAACAATGCGGCCTGCGTGGGCGGCGGAACCCTCAGCTACGGAGCGCAGGCGTGGCGCTACCTGCCGCAGGATTTCCGAATGCGTTCTACCTACGGCGCGCCTGCTGGGAGTTCGCTTGAGGATTGGCCCATCTCTTACGACGATCTCGAGCCTTTTTACGAGAAAGCGGAATATGAGATTGGCGTTTCGGGCGACTACTCAGGCACTCCCTTTCATGGGCCGCGGCGCCGTCCGCTGCCCATGCCGCCACTGCCGCCCAATCGCGAGTTTGAAATCCTTGAGCCCGCGGCGCGGCGCCTAGGATTGCATCCCTTTCACCTTCCCATGGCCCGCAACAGCGTTCCCTATAACGGCCGCGGGCCATGCATGCGCTGCCGCTGGTGCGTGGGATTTGCCTGCGAAGTGGATGCCAAAAACGGCTCACAGAACACCGTCATTCCCATCGCATTGCAGACCGGCAATTGCGAACTGCGCACGGAATGCCTAGCCAAAGAGATTCTGACTGACGATCGCGGCCGTGCCCGCGGCGTGACGTACTTCGATGCGCACGGCCATCTGCAGGAGCAACCGTGCGATTTGGTGGTGGTCTCAGCCTGCGCCATCGAGTCGGCGCGTCTGCTTCTGCATTCGAAGAGCCGCCTGTTTCCGAATGGGGTGGGGAATCGCTACGACCAGGTAGGCCGAAATCTGCAGGGCCACCACTACACGGGGGCGGTGGGGTTCTTCGACTACGATACCTACGACGATTTGGGCCCCGG
>JASHYS010000439.1 GCA_030042915.1 Acidobacteriaceae bacterium | reverse complement strand
CAGGCGAAAGTGTACGAGGATTTGAATGACCGCGCGAAACAGGCCCTGGAGAATAATCAACTGGATTTCGTTTTTCTCCACCTTCCCTTGCCGCATCCACCGGGATTCTACAATCGGAGGACGGGGCAATTCGACGCCAGCGGTAACACCTCCTACATCGACAATCTGGCTCTCTCCGACAAAACCCTGGGTGAGTTACTCACGACCTTGCACGCCTCACCCCGTTGGCCTGAAACGAGCATTGTGGTTTGCGGGGACCACTCCTGGCGCACCTACTTATGGAAGGCTTCTGGACATTGGACTGCGGAAGACCGGGCCGCCTCGCATGGCGGCGTCTTCGACCCGCGGCCCATGCTGATGGTGCATCGGGCCGGCCAGTCATCCGCCGCTGTCATCGACCACCCCGTTTCGTTATTGAAGGTTCACGAGATCATTGGGAGCCTGCTTCGGTCGCAGCAACCGGAGTTGCAGTAAATCCAGGACCCATCGGCATCAGAGCTGCCATTTGGCTTCGTGCCGGCCCCCGATCCGCCGTAAACTTGGCAGCAGGGGAGGTCGCAACGTGGAAGACTGGAAGTTTACCCAGAAGGATCCGTCGGAGGCTCTCGCCAAACTGCATTTCTTCTCGGTCAAGAAGAAACATGGCGGAGGCGAGGTAGAAGCGCGCATCACGGTGAAGGAATTCGCCACCGCCAAAACCAGCGACATGAAGTTCTTTGCCCACGCCGATATTGAATTGAATCAAAAAACCATGAAATTTCAACCCTGCGGATGGGCCGAGACCCTGATGGGCGCTCTGACCGAATGCTTGAGAAATCTTCGCAAGTTTGAGTATGAAGGCGAGGAGATCCCCCGGGCGACCTCGGCGGACGGAGCCGATGCCTGATCGCCGCTCTCTGCTTCAATAACGGTTCCCAAACTCCGGATCCACGGGATTCTCGAACAACGAAGCGTCGCGCGTCACAATCGTCAGCCCCGACGGCGTGACAAAATACCGGCGCTTGTCTTCTACCGGGTCGTAGCCGATTACGGTGCCTTCGGGAATATGCACGTCGCGGTCGATGATCGCCCGCCGGATGCGGCAATGGCGGCCCACGTTCACGTGTGAAAACATGATGCTCGCGTCGATGTCGGAGTAGGAGTTGACTCGCACATCCTGCGAGAGCACGGAGTTGTAGACCGAAGCGCCGGAGATGATCACACCGGCAGTGATGATCGAGTTGACGGCCATGCCCGACCGCCCCGGTTCGCCAAACACAAATTTCGCAGGCGGATATTGCCGCACCCGCGTGCGGATGGGCCAGTCTTTGTCGTAGAGGTTGAAAACCGGCGATACCGAGCACAGGTCCATGTTGGCTTCGTAGTAGGCATCCAGCGTGCCCACATCGCGCCAGTAGAGCGCTTCCTTCTTGTTCTCGTCCACAAAGCTGTAGGCCATCATTTTCTTCGTGCCCAGCAGCTTGGGCAGGATGTTGTGGCCAAAATCGTGCTTTGAGTCAGTATCGTCGGCGTCGGCAATAAGAGCCTTGAGCAGAGTCTCGGTGTTGAAAATGTAAATGCCCATCGAGGCGTCGACGGCGTCGGGATTAAAGGGCGAGCGGTAGTTAGTAGATGCAGGCTTCTCCTGGAACCCAAGGATCTCGCCCGTCTTGCCCACTTCCACCACACCGAACCGCGAGACTTCTTCAGGCCCAACCGGCAGCGTAGCCAGGGTGATCTCGGCGTTGGTTTGATTGTGGTAGGCGAGCATGCGGCTGTAGTCCATCTTGTAGATATGGTCGCCGCCAAGGATGATGTCGTGATTGGGCTGCTCGCTGCCAATCGAGTAGATGTTCTGGTAGACCGCATCGGCCGTTCCCATGTACCAGTTGGGGCCGGTGCGCTGCGTGGGCGGCATCAGCTCGAAGAACTCCCCCAGTTCCTGGGCCACAATGCCCGACCAGCCCTCGCGGATATGGCGATTAAGCGACAGGGCCTTGTACTGCGTGAGGACATACACGCGCCGCAGCCCCGAATTGATGCAGTTGGAAAGTGTGATATCGATGATGCGGTAATGCCCGCCGAAAGGGACTGCCGGCTTGGCGCGGTCGCGCGTGAGCGGGAACAGCCGCTCCCCGGCTCCGCCGGCAAGCAAAACTCCCAATGTGTCTTTCATGTCCATATGGTCTTTGATGGCCCCTGCTCTCGATGAGCAGCGGTTGCGACGGCTCCGGCACAGCTTGGAGTGCCGCTATCCGGAACAGTATTCTTTCTGGCGGCATCTTTCCCCCAAAAGCCGCCGAACTCGGGGAGAATACCACATGCCCCGAGCCACTGGCAGCCGCGCGCCGACTAATTGGGAATGAAATATAGGGCGCGGCGAGGCGCCCGTCGAAGGCAATCTCTGGCGTGCAACGGTCCGCCTTACCAGCCGGAAACCCAGTTCTCCTTCTTCATCGAGCGCTTGATCTTCGTGAACTTGTATTCCAGGCCCACTGAAATCGCGAAGTTCACGTCGTACTGCGCGAAAGACACCGATGGAAGCGGGGCCGGGGGCGCGTAGCTGTACGTATAGTGGGTCATCACCGCGTCGGGTGTAATGCGGAAGACCCAGTGTTCCGACCGGTTCAGGTCGAATGTGCCGCCGATAATCCCCGCCGGCGCAATCTGGTTGTAGTAGAAGCCGAACGCCCCGGCCTGCTGTCCCAGCAGGTCCTTTTGAAAGTTCCCGTAGACCCCGCCGAACATCAGGTGCGCCGTCAAATCTCCGTGCTTGTTGTGCGGCCCCAGCGCTTCCAAACCACCCACGAAGAAGTACTGCTTCACCATGGGGCCTTGCAAATCGCCGCCTTTCGAGTTCAGGTCGTTGGGCGCGGTGCCGCTAGTGCCCACATAGGCGCGGCCCGACGCCTGCAGGCCCCAGCGCCGCGTGAGCCAATAAGAGGCGTCCCCATCCAGTCCGCCCAGGTTCGCGCCCTGCAGCAGCGTCGGACCTGCCTTCATATGGTCGTAGGCGAATCCCAGCGACACGTCGTAGCGATTGTTGTAGCGCACGTTGGCAAGGGGATCCTCGGGAAGGTAAACGCCGTAGCTGGGTTCCTGAGAGCCCTGGTTCGGCACTGTGGGCTGCTGCGACGAAGAGCTTTGGCCGGCGTTACCCTGGGCCTGGAGATGGCCCGCCCCAAACACACTGAAAGCAAGAAAAGCAACAAAAGAAGTGGATAACCTTACAGGGAGATGCATCACCCAACAGCTTACAAGACCGCCCGGAGGGCGGACAATGCGGCTCATCGGCATTCCCTCTTAGACTCGAAGCCGTCGCGGAAGTGTGGGCCAACGCTATAAAGTGCAAGGCTCCGTCTGCCGCGACCACACCAGGTAGTGCGCGGTTTTCAGGATCTCCAGCATGGCGTCGAACGCCTTTTGGGCCGTCGGCGGCTCGGGTCCCAGCGGCGGCGCGGTGTGCACGCGCCACTCGAGCGGCAGGCGGCTCAGGATCAATGCCGCACGCGGCAAGTGGCTGGCGCTGGAGACTACCTCAGCCGACTGCCATCCATGGCTGCGCATGATGCGGAGGGAGTTGCAGGCATTCTCGATCGTGTTCATCGCCCGCGGCTCCTCAAAGATCACCGAGGCGGGGATCCCCTGCGCCTCTGCGGTGCGCGCCATCACCTGCGCTTCGATGAAATCGTCGTTCGTTGCCCCGCCGGTCAGGATCATCCGCGGCGCCACGCCGCGCTCGTATTCGTGCACCCCTTCGGTAACGCGCGCTAACTGAATTGGGCTCGGGTTGCCATCATCGTCCGCCGGACTGCCCAGTACGATCAGCACGTCAAAGTGGTCCCGTGCAGTGTTCGATCGTGGCGCCAGAGCGCGCTCCAGCTCTGCCCAAATGAGCAAGCCCAGAACGACGGCGCCACAAATGGCGATGCTGCGGCCGAGCCAGGCCCGCCGTTTGCGCCCGTAGGGTTTAGTTGCGTGGCCTATTCTCCGGGGCCCGGGCTTTCTGCGTGTAATAACTAATCTGCGCAATCTATGGCGTCGCTCCAACCTTCACTCTATCGCGGAAGTGAGGTTGGCGCGGCCGGCCCGCCGGCCGGTGAGCTTGAGGCCGTTCACAGCTCCGCAGGCTGGCCCCAGGCAGAAAACACAAACTCGCGCAGCGGCTTGCGCGAGCGTGGCGTGGTCTCCTTGGCGATCAGCTCCTCATCGACGAGTGCTGCCGGCTCACCCTGGTATCCCAGAGCAATTGCCGCGCCCAGCACGTAATCCGGAGGAATTTCAAAGGCCGCACGCATCGACTCGCGGTCGAATCCCGCCATCTGGTGGGTCGTCAGGCCCAACGCCGCCGCCTGCAGGGTCAAGTAGGACACGGCGCCGCCTAAATCATAGAGCGCATATCGGTTCTCCGCTCCATTCTTGTAGAACCGGGTGAGCGCGGTGCCCAGGATCAGCACTGGCGCCTTACGCGCCCATTTCTTGTTTCCAGGAGCGAGTGAGGCATTGATCTTCTCCCACGTGGCGTCGCCCTGGCGGCCTACGATAAACCGCCACGGCTGCTCGTTGCTCGAAGAAGCCGCCCAACGCGCCGCCTCAAAAACCTGCTTGAGCACATCGGAACTCACTTCGCGCTCAGCAAACGAGCGCGCGCTCCACCGCTTGTGAAAAGCCGGCATCAACCCCTCGATGTGCGGGGCTTTTTTCACTGCGTCTGCTTCTATGGCACTCAGGGGCACGGGCATCAACTCCAAATTGGGATATTCGCGCGAAAAACACGATCTGCGCCGCTTTCTTAGATTCCCGGCACCGGGCTGTGGATGCGCGGCCAGAGGGACCGGGCGTGAGGAGGGGCGCAGTGCGCGTCTTCGAACCAAGTCGCAGAAAACCGCATCTGCACTCTATGGGGCCCGGGCATGCCAGGTTTTACAAGAAAACGCGGCTCCGTGACCGGTTCGGGGCGCGAGAGCGTCCAACCGGCAGGGGCCTGACTGCCGTAAAGGCTGCGAGAATGTGGAGATACGAGGATTGGGCGTGAAAGCGGGGCAATCCAGGTCGCGGAGTAGATTTCGCTGGCTGAAGTGGCTCGCGAGCGCTCTGCTGGTCGCACTGGTCGTGGTGGGCGTCGCCATATCCATTGTCCTGCGCCGCGCCGAACCATTCCTGCGCGCCCTGATTGTCGAAAAGCTTCAAGAGCACTTCCACGCTCGCGTGGAGTTGGATAGCTTTCATGTTTCGTTGGTGAAAGGGTTATCAGCCGAAGGCAAGGGGCTGCGCATCTGGCCGCCCGCAGAAGTGGCAGGAGTGACCGTACCGGGCGCCAACGGTGCGGGGGCGCCGGCGCCGCTGATCCAGCTGGATGACTTCCGGTTTCGCGCCCCGCTCCACTACAAGCCAGGCAAGCCGATTGTGATCTCGGTGGTTGAGCTGAAGGG
Organism: Acidobacteriaceae bacterium; assembly: GCA_030042915.1. Next base: position 3,394 of record JASHYS010000439.1, on the reverse strand, counting down.
GCTGAATATCGATGTGCCTCCCAGAACGCACTCCACGCACGCGGCAACGCCAGACGACTCGCACCAAACAAAACCTCCCTCGTCGCGGTTCACTTTTGAGATCGAGAGCGTCGATTGCCAGGGAGCGAATCTGAAGCTGGAGACAAGTAAGCCCGGCAAGCTGCCCATGGAGTTCGCGATTGCGCACCTGAAGCTGACTGACTTGAGCGCAGATACGACCATGCGTTTTGCAGCCGATTTAACCAATCCGCGCCCGCCGGGAACGGTTCAAACGTCCGGCACCATCGGACCGTGGGACGTGAGCGATCCGGGCGCGACGCCGGTAACGGGCGAATACACGTTCACGCACGCGGATCTCGGAGTCTTCAAGGGAATTGCGGGGATTCTGAGCTCGAACGGGGAATATCAGGGGATCTTGCGCAACGTGACTGTGGATGGAGAGACGGACACGCCGGATTTCAGATTGGCGGAATTTGGCACCGCAGTGCCGCTGCATACCACCTTCCATGCGCTGGTGGACGGCACCACTGGAGATACATCCCTTCAGCCCGTCAACGCAACCCTGGGAGAATCGCAATTCACAGTCGTGGGCACGGTTGTGCGTGTTCCGCCCGGAACCGCAAAGAATGGAACAAGTCTGCCCGGCGGGCATGACATTGCGGTGAGGGTCAACGTGGTTCGCGGACGAATGGATGATTTCCTGCGTCTGACCAGCAAGAACGGCACGCCATTTTTGAACGGATTGCTGACGCTGAAGACGGGAGTGGAGATTCCGCCAGGTACAGCATCGCCGCACGATCGCTTGAAGCTCGACGGCAGCTTTTCGCTCGAGGACGCCGAGTTCACCAGCACCAAGTTGCAGGACTGGGTGGGAGAGTTGAGCTTGCGTGGGCAGGGGCGGCCGAAGGATGCGAAAACTGATGCGGCCGATGTGCGATCGGCAATGCAAAGCGACTTCACCATGGCGGGTGGGGTGGTGACGCTGCCGGACCTGAAGTACACGGTTCCCGGAGCGGAGATCGATATGGCAGGCAAATATGGCGTCGACGGCGGCACTCTGGATTTCCTGGGAACCGCAAAGACCGATGCCACCGTATCGCAGATCGTTGGGGGATGGAAAGGTAAGCTGCTCAGTCCCGCCAACCATTTCTTCAAGAAAGATGGCGCCGGGACCGAGGTTCCCATCCACGTCGACGGTACGCGCGAGCATCCCGAGTTCGGCGTCGACCTGGGACGAATGAAACATACCAGCCCGGCAGTGCCTGGGCAGCCACAGGCACCAGGGCAGCCACAATAGATAATTGCGTTGCCTCAAGTTGCTGAAATGCCCGCAGGATTGACGAAGGCACTCCGATTCACTTGAGATCACTCTTAAGCACCCCGTACACACGAGTTAGCAGACGAAATCTTAAGAAAGGCGGGGCGCCGGTTGCAATCGAAAGTAACCTGGAACCGGAAATTCCAGGGCGAATTACGCTAAACTGAATGTTCAATATTTCCCTTAGACTGGCTGTTTCTCGTTGCATTTCTGTCGTCTAACCCCTCAGCAGCTTTTCGCGCCGTAGGCTTCCTACGACGATTTCCCCCAGCTGAAGCAAAGGGAGCGGCTCTCGTCTCTGTCCGGAGCAGACGATAGATATCTGAGTAAGGGGCAGTCTCGACCGCCGGTTTGTTAGAGCTTTAGAAGGGTTATGCCGCTGAAACTTATGGGCTTAATGCTGGGGAAATTCCGGATTGCAAGATCGGCTTTTCGACTCTTCCAAGCGCGTGCCTGGGGGGGCTGGAATCTCCTCCGCGCCAGCCTCGTTCTGACTGCCATTTGGTTGGGGGCTGCGGCATGCTCGGCCGAAGAGAACCAGCCTCCGGCGCCATCAAGTCCCGGTGCAGCCACAGCTGCGGGTGGCAGCGTCATCGGCACGGTGACCAGCAGTGACGGCTTGGTGTACGAGGGTGCGCGCGTCGTACTCGAAACGGAAGGCGATATTGATCCGCCGCCGTTGGCCCAGGAAACCAACGCCAACGGGGCGTTTGACTTCGCCGGTGTTCCTGCCGGACCCTTCAAACTCACGATCTCTTCGAATGGATTTCTAACCCAGGAAGTCTCCGGCGTGCTGCAGGCGGGCGGCGTGTTCGATGCTCGAACCATTGTGCTGCCAGTAGAAGCTGCGGCCAGCGTGGTGCAGGTTTCGGCCGGCTCGCAGGCTGAGATCGCGCAGGAACAGCTCAATCTTGAAGAGCAGCAGCGCGTATTGGGAGTGATTCCGAATTATTACGTGAGTTACGATCCGCATGCAGCGCCATTGACGCCGCGGCAGAAATTCCAGCTTGCCTGGAAATCTTCGGTCGATCCCGTCACCTGGCTGATGAGCGGCGCGGTCGCGGGCATGGAGCAGGCCAACAATACTCTGATCGGGTACGGCCAGGGCGCGCAGGGATATGCCAAGCGGTTCGGCGCAAATTATGCCGATAACTTTATCGGCAACATGCTTTCCGGCGCGGTTCTGCCTGTGGCTTTCAAACAGGATCCCCGGTACTTCTACAAAGGCACGGGCTCGGTGCCATCGCGCGCGCTTTACGCCATCGCCACATCGGTCATCTGCAAAGGAGACAACGGCCACTGGCAGGCGAATTACTCGGGCATCATTGGCGGGTTGGCTGCCGGAGGCATCGCGAACCTCTACTACCCGGCCAGCAGTCGCAGCGGCTGGCAAGTGAGCTTTACCAATGCGCTCATTGGAACCGGCGAAGGCGCGATTCAGAACCTGTTTCAGGAGTTCGTGGTCCGACGCCTGACGCCCCGTGTGCCGCACTACGACACAGACTCATCATTGCCGTAGCGGCTTTATCCTGCCATCGACCCGACCATCCGGTTCATCTTCTCCTCCTGGCGCTCGATCGACTCCATCAGCTTGAATTGCGTGCGGCAGCGGTCGAGGTTGTGTCCCTCGCGATGAATCTTGAAATACGTGTCGCCGGCCAGGAAATCGGCGAGAAATCGGATGCCTACTTCGAAGGTGACCAGCTTGCCCGAAAAAGCCAGAAGTTCCCGTTCCCTTGCGGTCAGGAATTCGCCGGCAGTTTCAACATAGCCGCGCACCAGTGCTTCAAACAGCGGAACCTGCATGGTGACCTTGCTCAGGTCCTGCTCGTCTTCAGCGGCGGGGCTGGTGGTGGTCCGCACCATGTCGCCGAAATCGTAAAGGGCCAGCCCCGGCATCACGGTGTCGAGATCGATGATGCAAATGCCTTCGCCGGTCGTTTCGTCGAGCAGCACGTTGTTGAACTTGGTGTCGTTGTGCGTGATGTGTTCCGGCAGACGCGCGCTGAGCAGAACATCGGCAATGGATTCGTGAGCCAGGGCAAACTCGATCTCCGGTTTGGCCAGCCGGGCGCG
>JASHYS010000438.1 GCA_030042915.1 Acidobacteriaceae bacterium | reverse complement strand
GAATGGCGCGGTGCTGTGTTTGCTGCCCGCGATGCATCGAAGTGAGCGCCGGAACAGGAGGGCTCAATGAATTATCCCGTTTGGGACGTGGCGTTTGGCGCAGGTTTGCTGATTGCCATAGTGGCCATAACCCATGTGTTCGTGTCGCACTTCGCGGTGGGCGGCGGACTGTTTCTGGTGCTGACGGAGCAGAAGGCCCGGCGCGCGAACGACACGGCGCTGTTGGCCTGGCTGAAGGTGCACACCAAGTTCTTTGTGCTGATGACGGTGGTTTTCGGGGCCATCAGCGGGGTGGGCATCTGGTTCACCATCGGATTGATCAGCCCCACGGCCACCAGCAACCTGATTCACACCTTCGTATGGGGATGGGCCATCGAGTGGGTCTTCTTCTTTATTGAGATCACGGCTGCGCTGCTCTACCTGTACGGATGGGACAAGCTGGATGCGCGCCTGCACCAGTGGTACGGGTGGATTTACTTCATTGCGGCTTACCTGAGCCTGGTGATCATCAATGGGATCGTCGCGTTCATGCTGACCTCAGGCACCTGGACGAAAAACCACCAGTTCTGGAGCGGCTTTTTCAATCCCACCTATTGGCCGTCGCTGGCGTTCCGCACCGCCATCTCGCTGGCTCTGGCCGGAATCTATGCGCTGATCACGGCCAGCGTACAAAAAGACGCGGCGTTGAAGACGCGTATCGTGCGCTGGAGCGCGTTGTGGACCGTGCCTGCGCTGGCTATTCTGCCGTTGCTGGGCCGCTGGTACATTCACAAAATTCCCGCTGACGTGTGGGCGAGCGCGCGTGGGCCGATGCCGACGGGCACCGAATACGCCATGCTTGCCGTGATTCTGTTGATCGTCACCTTTGTGCTGGCTCTGCTCACGCTGGTGCGGCCGGCGCGCATGCACCTGGCTTTCAGCCTGCTGGTGGCGTTGATGGCGTTCGGCGCCATGGGCTCGTTCGAGTTTGTGCGCGAGGCCATTCGCAAGCCCTTCGTGATTTCGAACTACCTGTATGCGAACTCGCTTTATTCGACGCAGATTCCCGGAGATGGCGGATTCAGCGTGGATGAGGTGAACGCAACCGGCGTGTTGCCGGTGGCGAAGTGGGTGGATGAGCGCGATCTGACGGCCGCGAACCAGGTGGCAGTCGGCCACGAAATCTTTCGCGTGGAGTGCGCGAGCTGCCATACGGCCAACGCTTACCGGGGGCTGAGGCACTATATCGAGCTGCGGCAATGGGACGAGAACAAGATGAACGCGATGCTGGGCGGGCTGAACTTTATGCACAACGGCGTGATGCCGCCGTTTGCAGGAACCACCGCAGAACAAGGCGCGCTGGCCGCGTATTTGAACAGCATTGAGCCGATCTCGGCCGAGGCTGCATCGGCCGCCACCGACGGTCAGACTGTGTTCGACCAGAACTGCTCGATGTGCCATAGCGTGAACGCGAGCGATTCGATGTTCAAGAATCTGGCGACCGACCCGGCTGCGGCCGCGGATTCGCTCAAGGATTTGACCACGCTGTTCCCGCTGATGCCGGATTTGAAGCTAACCGACCGGCAGCGCGCGGCTTTGGTGGAGTGGATCAACAAGCAGCGCAGCGCCAAAGAACTCTCGACCGCTGCGCAAGGGGGGAACTGACCATGATGCAGACCAATCTGATTCCGACTCTCGATCCGAATCCGCTGCCTGCGCCCTACTGGCTCTTCAAGCTGCTGCTGATTGTCACGTTCTTCCTGCACATTATCGCCATGAACTTCATGCTGGGCGGAGGCGTGTTGGCCTTGGTGGCGAAGTGGCGCGCCAAAGACCCCGCCAGAGGCAACCGCATGTTTTTTGACGTGGCCAGGAAACTGCCGTCGCTTTTGCCTGCCACCATCACCCTGGGCATTGCGCCACTGCTCTTTTTGCAGGTGCTCTACGGCCAGTTTTTCTACACTTCGTCCATCCTGATGGCGTGGCCATGGTTCCTGGTGCTGGTGCTGCTCACCGTCGCTTACTACGGTTTCTATTACGTCTCGTTTAGCGCGGGAGAGAAGCCGGGAAAAGCCGGCGGCGTGATGTTGTGCAGCGTCATATTGGTCACACTGATCGGCTTCTTCTTCAGCAACAACATCACCCTGAGCCAAACGCCCTCGCGGTGGGCGGCAAAATATTTTGCGCGGCCTACCGGCTGGAATCTCAACTTGTCAGAGCCGACACTGTTTCCGCGGTATCTGCACTTTTTCGTTGCGGCCATCGCGGTGGGCGGCATCTTCCTGGTCTTCATGGCGCTGGCCAACTGGAAGCGCGACAAGGAGTACGCCGGGCAGTTGCTCCAATTCGGCGGCAAGACCTTTATGTATGCCACCATGGCGCAATTTGTGGTGGGTGTGATTTTCCTGGTCAGCCTTCCGCGCGACCTGCGCATGCTGTTCATGGGCGATAATCCTCTGGCGACCACGCTGCTGCTGGTGGGCGTCACCGGAGCCATTGCGGCCGTTTTCCTGATGTCGGGAGCGCTGCGCACAGGGAATATCCGCGTTGCAGCCGTTTACGTGCCCGCGATTCTGGCGGTCGTCATTCTCAGCATGTCGGTGATGCGCGACATTCTGCGCGACGCCTATCTGAGGCCTTATTTCCGCCCCGGGCAATTCGCGGTCACCACGCAGTGGACGGTGCTGCCGCTCTTTCTGGCGCTGTTTGTCGGTGGGGTGATCCTGTGGCTGGTGATGATGCGCCGCTACGGCCTGCTGGGCGGCCAGAAGGGGCTTGGGAAACCGAAGGCGCAGATGGCGTCGATGGATTGAAGCCGCTGGACGCCGTTCAAAGGACGGCCTCCGGCTGGAAATTCTTTAGTTGCTCATCGAGTGATTGCGCGCTTCTTCAGAGGCGATGGGAACCACGGCCAGTGGTGGTATGGCCGGCCCTAAAGCATCCTCGGCAAAACCCAGCCTGCCCAGGCTCAGCAGCGCACTGCATTCTGCCTCAGGCAGGGCAGGACTGTAGAGAAATCCCTGCACTTCCTTACAGTTTTGCTGGCGGAAATAGTTGAGCTGATCGGGCGTTTCCACGCCTTCGGCCACGCAGTCCAGACCCAGATCGCGGCCCAGATTGATGATGGTCCGCACCACCGCTTCCGCCGCGGGCTGCGAAGCCAGGTCGCGCAGGAACGAGCGATCGATTTTAATGCGATCGATGGGGAAGCGGCGGAGATACGACAGCGATGACCATCCGGTGCCGAAATCGTCGAGCGAGAGGCTCACGCCGATTTTCTTCAGCCGGCGCATAATCCGATCCGTCGAATTTGTGTCATCCAGCATCACCAATTCGGTCAACTCCAGCTCCAGCCATCGCGGATCGAGACCGGATTCCGATAGGGCGCTTTCCACGTCGCCCACGATATTGTTCCGGTAAAACTGATTGGCCGACAGGTTCACCAGCATGCGCACCGGCGGCAATCCTTGCCTTTGCCAGGCGGCGTTTTGCGCGCACGCGGTTTTCAAAACCCAGCGGCCGATGGGAACCATCAGCCCCATTTCCTCGGCCTGGGGTATGAACAGGTTGGGCGAAATAATCCCTTCCTCCGCATGGCGCCAGCGCAGCAAGGCTTCCATCGCGGTAATTTTGCCCGTCGTTGTCGAAACCAGAGGCTGGTAATACAGAACAAACTCCTCCCGCTCCAGGGCGTGGCGGAGGTCGAATTCCATCTTCAGGCGCCGGCGCGTGGCATCGGTCAGATCGGGCGTGAACCGGCAGCAGGAGCCGCGTCCTCTTTTCTTGGCTTCGTACATTGCGGTGTCTGCTGCTTGAAGCAGGTCCCTCGGATTCTCGCCGTGTGCGGGATACTCGCAAATGCCGACGCTGGCGCCAATGCGCAGGTTGTGCCCGTCGATTTGAAATGGCTCGCTGAGCCCGCCCAGCAGCTTTCGCGCCACGCGCTCGATATCCCTGCCGGGCTCGACGGCGGGAAGCGCTACCACAAACTCATCTCCGCCGTGCCGCGCCACGATATCGCTGGCGCGCAGGCATTCTCTCAGACGGATAGAGACGGCCTCGAGCAGGCGATCGCCCAGATAATGGCCATAGGAATCGTTCACGTTCTTGAAGTGATCCAGGTCCAGCATGAACACTGCCACTCGCTTTTGGTTGCGGCATGCAAAAGCAATGGCCTGGCCCAGGCGGTCTTCCAGCAGGCTGCGATTGGGCAGCCCGGTCAGCGCATCGTGAAGCGCCATGTAGCGAATTCGCAGCTCGGCCTCTTTGCGGTCGGTAATGTCGCGCGAGATTCCCATGGTGCCCACCACGCGGCCGTCCAGCTCCTTGAGCGGAACCTTGGTAGTGAGCACCCAGGTTTCGTGGCCATCGGGCCATGTCTCTTTTTCTTCCATGCCGATCAGCGGCAGACCTGTCTCCATGATTCTCTTCTCGTCTTCGAGGGCCTGTACGGCATGTTCCGAGGTGAAGATGTCGCAATCTGTCTTGCTTACGGCTTGCCCGGGATCGGCCAGGCCGACATATTCGGCCATGGCGCGATTGATGCGCACGAATCGGCTATTGCGATCCTTGAAGTACACATTGTCGGGTATGTGTTCGAGAAAGGCGTTCAGAAGATGGCGCTCGGTCTCGAATTCGCGGTCGGCCAGCGCCCGCAGAATCACCAATCCCGCAACCAGAATGATCGCGGCAACAAGGCCCGCAACGACGAGAGGAGAAAAGCTGAACGGGCGCGCCACGCCTTCATGCGCCGCCGCGGCGGTCATGATGGCGCCAGTGATCACGCTCCCTAAAACTGCGGCGGAGACAGCAATCCACACACCAGGTACAGCCGGAAAATGCCCCTTCCACTTCATTCGTGTCCAGCTCTCGGGGAGCCCATATTAAATCGAGTTACTTCTTCAAGTTTGATTGAGGATCGATCTTGCTTCAATACATAACGATGGCTGCCGGCTGCAACTTTGGTGTATGCGCGCCGTTACTGGAGTAAGGGAGGGGGCGGATCGGATTGCCGTTCGCCTAGCGCCCGGGCGGGTTGCAAAAGCAATGACCTAATTCATCCGCGACGACGTCCTCGCGATCAGCTCCGGGGCCAGAATCACGCTGCGCGGCCGCGCCGACGGCGGCTTTTCAAGCAGCGTCATGATCATCTTCGCGGTCCGCTCGCCAATCTCGCGCGAGCGCTGGTCAACACTCGAAAGCGGCACCTGCAGTTTGCTGCCGTAATGAAAATTGCCGCAGCCCACAATCGCCAAGCTTCCGGGAATACGCAGCCCTGCTTCGAATGCCCGTTCCATGGCGCCCATGGCAATGGTGTCGTTGAAGCAGAAGATGCCGTCGGGCCGCGGTTGCAAGGCCAGAATCTCTTCCATGGCCCGGCGTCCTCTGCGCTCGCCATCGGAGTCCGCCGCTTCGCCACAGGTAACAATGTAGCCGTCCGGCATAGCCATGCCATGGCGCCGCAAAGTACCGCGGTACCCTTCAGCCCGGCGATTACCCACGTTGGTCGCGGGCCCGCGAATGTGCGCGATGCGCTTGCAACCCTGCGCGATCAGGTGTTCCGTGGCCAGCTCGCCCACCTTGTAGTCGTCCACACCCACAAAGTTGCAGGCAAAGCCGGGAAAGCTGCGGTCGATCAGCACCAGCGGCACGCCCGCTTCTCCGATCCTGCGCAAGCTCGCCGAGTCTCTCTGGCACGAGGCCACAACAAAGCAATCCAGATGATGTGCGAGCATGTGCTCAATCTCGTCCTGCTCCAGCTGCGGATCGCTGTCCGACGAAGAGACGATGAGGAAGTAGTCCTTTTCTCGCAACTTCGCCGAAAGCCCCTTGGCGATTTCCGCAAAAAACGGATGAATTAAATCCGGCACGACGAGCCCGATGAGAGAGCTTCGTCCTGTCACCAGGCTCCGCGCTGTTAAATTCGGCCGGTAATTCAGCCGTTTGACCCGTTCCAG
>JASHYS010000437.1 GCA_030042915.1 Acidobacteriaceae bacterium | reverse complement strand
CCCGCTCCGGTATTTCTGCACGTGCCGCAAATCTTTACCGGCTGCACCGCAGCGCCTGGCGCAGGCGCCGGCATCGGAGCCGGCGGATAGGGCGGAACCGGAGCTGCAGCCGGCAGCACCTGTTGCCACCCGCCCGCAGGGATCGGCGGCTGCCCAGCTTGCGGCGTCGCACCGGGCATCGCCGGCGGGACGGGCGCTGCTGCCGGAGAAAACGTCGCATTTCCCGCCAGAACGAAGGGCGGCGTCGCCGATGCTGGCGCTGGCGGGCCTGGCGGCGCCGGCTGACCGGGCACGGCTCCATTCACAAGCGTTGCTCCGCAGTGCGTGCAGAACCGCGATCCGGGCAAGCCGGGCCCGTGTCCCTGCGGACAGATCAGCGCTCCAACAGAAGTGGTGGTGGCCATGGGCTCTCCTTCTCCGCTTGCGCCAGGCAATCAGCTCGTAAACCGGGGTCCGCTGAAAATCAAGCTCACAAAGCTGGGCCGTTGCGGCGTTCTGGCGGAGCCAATCGGCTTATCCGGTCGCCTTGCTCACGCCGTAGAGAATCATCACAATGTCAAAAGCCAGCAAAACCACGTTCAGCCAGAAGGCGCCCTTGGCCACGCCGTCATTGAGTTGCGGATTTCGGCCAGTGGCAAAGTCCTGCATATCCTTCCTGGCCATATAAACTCCCGCGCCCGCGGCGACGGGCGCCAGCAGGCCCATCAATGCATTGATTTTCGAGAGCAGGCCGGCCCCGATAAGGAAGCACGCGACGGCCAGCCCGAAAGCCCACTTGGTGTTGTTCCCAATCACCTTGGGGCCGGCGGGAGCCATGGGATACGCACCCGGCGGATAACCGGGTGGTGGCGCAGGATAGGCCTGTGGCGGAGGTGGGTATCCACCGGGTTGCGGCGGATATCCGCCCGCCGGCGCAGGCGGATACGCCGCAGGCCCAGGCGCGCCGCTTACCGGAGGCGCGTTACCCGCAGGCGGCTGCCACGCCGCCGGCGCAGTTCCTGCTGCCGGCGCTCCCGGCGCCGATGCCTGGAATGGCGTTCCGCAGCCTCCGCAGAACGCTGAATCGCTCGAATTGGTCACGCCGCAGCGTGGACAAACGATATCGCTCATTGCACATCCTCTTGCCTGGCAAATTTTTCCGATCAAGTTCGGGCCGCACACTACACGGCCGCAATCATCCAGCTTTGGCGCTCAATACGCTGCATGCGCTGCCTACGAATTGTTCAGCCCGGATCGGCCTCGCGTGGGGGGAGAGTAATTTTGCGCTAGTATAGCGAACCTGCATAGCAGAAACAATCAAGTTCACCCCTTCTCAGAACTTTATTTTTGTCTTGCTGCATTCTTGTTTTGCTTCCTTGTTCCCTTGCTCCCCTGCTCTCCTGTTCCCGGCCTATCACGAAAAAGGGCGGCCACGCTTCCGCGCCGCCGCCCAAATGGGACCCTCGATCCGGGTTACCGGGTTCCTGTCTTCTGCTGCTCCTGATGCTTGTTTTGCTCTTCCTGCTTGTCTGGCAGCCGGTGGCCTCAGTCCCTTAGTCCCTGGTTCCTGTTTTCTGCAACTTTCGTGGGAAAGGCGGGCCGGGTGACGGTGATTGAACCGCATCGAGCGCCGACATACAGTGGGTCTATCGATAAAGTTGCAGGCCTTAGAACCACTTTTGGGGAAACGCCGAAAAGAAGTTGAAATTTTCTTGAGGATGCGGGGCGCTAGCCGGCCCTCATCCTGCTGGAGGATTTGTCAATGTTCGAGACTTCTCCTGCGTTGCGAGGCATCGAAAATCCGATACGTCCCTGGGAACTTGGCGCTAATCTGTTTGAAGTTGCCCCGGCCACAGTGGCCACGTCAATCGACTTTAGTTCCATCGAATTCCTGAGAACCGGCCGTCTACCCGCGCTGCAACCTCTTGAACTCGATGAGTTGCAGCACCAGGCTGCTGTCGCCGATCCGACCGAGTATCCAGCCGCCGAGGACGAGTTCCTCGAACCGTCAGAGGAAGAGGAGCTGACATTGACCATGAACGCTACCGAATTTGCAGCGCTCGAAGACCGTGTCGCCCGCGTGGTTGAGATCGTGAAAAAGGAGCGGCAATCGTTGACGGCCGCCCAAGAGCGGGCGCAGCAGGCTGAAGCGGAGCTCACCCTCCAGGCGCCGCGGATTGCGGAGCTGGAGCGCGAGCTGGAAGCGGCCAAGAGCGAGCGCCAACAGGCGTACCAGCGCCTGAGTGGATTGTTGACCGAGCTGGAATCGCTGGAGTTCTGAGAAGCCTCGGCAGCGGGACGCAGCCAGTAGCCGCGCGCCCGTAGTCGCGGCCCCGGTCATCCTGAGCGAAGTTCCGGGTCAGCGGGACGCAGTCGAAAGACCCGCATTTCGCCGATCCTCACACCTCGCCAACCAGAGCTTCCCGGCCCCTCACGCCAAATCAAAGCGATCGAGGTTCATCACCTTCGTCCAGGCGCATGCAAAGTCGTCGACAAACTTCTGCTGCGCATCGCCGCTTGCGTACACCTCGGCAAGGGCACGGAGCTGCGAGTTCGAACCGAAGACCAGGTCCACAACCGTACCTGTCCATTTCAGCTCGCCCGTCTTGCGGTTGCGCCCCTCCAACACTCCGTCAGACTTCGCCGGCTTCTTCCACTGCGTGTCCATATCGAGCAGATTCACGAAGAAATCATTCGTCAGCGTCCCGGGCCGTTTGGTAAACACGCCGAGTTGCGATTGCCCGTAGTTCGCTCCCAGAACGCGCAACCCGCCGATCAGCACCGTCATCTCTGGAGCGGTGAGCGTGAGCAGTTGCGCTTTGTCGAGCAGGCAGTTGGCCTCGCAACCCTCCAGTCCATCGCGAAGATAATTGCGGAATCCGTCGGCCAC
>JASHYS010000436.1 GCA_030042915.1 Acidobacteriaceae bacterium | reverse complement strand
TATCCATTTCGTGCCCGACCACCAAAACCGAATCTGCCGAGGAGAGTCGTATGACCAACCAGGAACTGCACCAACGTTACGGACCCAAACTCGTTTGTCCGCCGCCGGGGCCCAAAGCACGCGCCGCGGTCGCCGCCGACAATCGTCTCATTTCGCCCAGCTATACGCGCTCTTATCCGCTGGTAGCGAAACGGGGGCAGGGCGTCCGTCTTGAAGACGCCGATGGCAACCAGTACCTCGACTTTGCTGCAGGCATCGCCGTGGTTTCCACCGGCCATTGCCATCCTGAAGTGGTGGCCGCGATTCAGAAACAGGCTGCGGAGCTGATCCACATCTCGGGCACAGATTTTTACTACGAGGGCCTTACGCAATTGGCCGATCGCCTGTCGGCCGTTGCGGCCATGCCCGGGCCGCACCGCTTTTTCTACGGCAATTCTGGCGCTGAAGCCATTGAGTGCGCGCTCAAGATCGCGCGCTATCACACCGGGAGGCAGCAAATCATCGCGTTCTACGGCGCCTTTCATGGCCGTACCATGGGCGCGCTGTCGCTTACCGCCTCCAAGCCGCAACAGAAACGCCGCTTTTCACCGCTTATGCCCGGCGTAACCCACATCCCCTACCCCTACGTCTATCGTGGTTGCACTGGAGGACCTCAGGAACAGGAGGCCTTCAGCCTCAACTGCGCGCGAGCCATCGAGGACAGGCTCTTCAAGACCACCCTTCCGCCCGAAGAAGTCGCCGCGATCTTTGTCGAGCCCATTCAAGGCGAAGGCGGATTTGTCCCTGCGCCCGACAACTTTCTGCGCGAGTTGCGCGCCATTTGCGACCGGCACGGGATTTTGCTGGTTGCCGATGAGGTGCAGTGTGGTTGCGGCAGGACCGGCCAATGGTGGGCCATCGAGCATTCCGGTGTGCAGCCCGATATCGTCTGTATCGCCAAGGGCATCGCCAGCGGTATGCCGCTGGGCGTGTGCATGACGCGCGCCGAAATCATGGATTGGAATCCCGGCTCCCACGCATCCACTTTCGGAGGCAATCCTGTCTCTATCGCGGCAGCTCTGGCCACTATCGACATCCTCGAGCGCGAGGGCATTCCCAACTCGGCCCGCGTGGGGGAATTCATGCTGGAGCGCCTGCGCGGCTGGAAGCAGACTCATCCCGCCGTCGGTGACGTGCGCGGGCGCGGCCTCATGATTGGCATTGAAATCGTAAAGGACAAGGCCACACGCGAGCCGGCTGTGGAACTACGCAATCGCATTGAGACGCTGGCCTTTGAGCATGGGCTCGTGATCCTGGGCTGTGGCGAAACCTCCCTGCGGCTCGCGCCTCCACTCATCGTCAGCAACGAAGAAGCCACCGTCGCGCTCGACATTCTCGAGGAGGCGCTTACCCTGGCGGAGAAAGAGCACCTCGACGCATCTGCTCGAACCGTGGCCGTGTGAAGCCGGGGTGAATTTGCGTACTTTGCAACTTCGGGCGGACAATGGTGTCGAATGCAATCCCTTGCGCAGATGCGTATCGGGTGCGTGGAACGCGCCCTGGCGGGACTCGACTCCCTCGCCGAGCGCCGCGGGCGGGAGCAGGTGCTGCCTGCGCATCTGCTCGCCGGCCTCCAGGGCGAAGAGGCCGCATACTTTTACTTGCGCCGCAAGGACTATACAGTGGTCGCGCGCCGATGGACGGCGGGAAATCTGCCCGGCGATTTGGACCTGATCGCATGGCAGGAAACCATGCTATGCGTTATCGAGGTGAAAACACGCACCGCCCGCGACCTGACCCCTGCCGAAACCGCGGTTGACTTCCATAAGCGCAATGTCCTGCGCCGCCTGGCCCGCCACTACACCCACCAGCTGCCTTCGACACCTTCGCCGCAGGTACGTTTTGACGTGATCAGCGTGTATCTCGTGCCCGGGCAAGCTCCTGAATTTACGCATTTTGAGAATGCGTTCGGCTGGACTGAGCCTCGCCGCGACAGACGCTGACTTGCCATCGGAAGCGCCAGCCCGCGACGGCCGGCGCTGTTCCCCGATTTTTTCAGCGAAATGTGTATGATGGTTGCCTAGGCTTAAAAGGTTAGATACATGCACGCCAGTGGCCGGCACCAACCTTCCCTCCCGCCATGATCCTCGCTCGCGGAGATGTGCATGTGCCGAATTGGGGTGCCTTTGCCATGAGAACTCTGCGCCGCTCTTCTTCCACAATTCGTTCGCGGGGCCGCGGCCTTTTGCGACCCCGCAGAGCTCGAATGGCGGTGCTGTGGCTTTTGCCACTTGCATGCAGCATTGCCGTTGCGCAGAACACGACCATCAGCGGCACGGTTTACGATCCTCGCACTACCTCCGCCGCGCTGCCATTGCCCAACGTCCTCGTCTACGCCTCCACAACACCAGTCAGCGCGCCTCCTTCCGGCGTGCAATGCCTCACCTACAAGGCGCCCACCGGCTCTAACGTCGTCAGCTACGCCTACACCGCTGTCGACGGCACTTTTACGCTCCAGAATGTCCCTGAAAACGCTTCGTACATCATCGTCATCCAGGCAGGCAAATGGATGCGCCAGTTCAACGAGACGGTCGGGGCTGCGCCTCTTGCCGGTCTCACGCTGAACATGCCTGCCAATCACACCCAAGGCAATATTCCCATGATCGCGGTCGTCACTGGCAGAGTGGATGGCGTGGAGTGCGTGCTGCGCGATATGGGAGTCGCGGACACGGAATTCACCGACGACAGCCAAACCGTCAATCCCGGCGGCCACATCCATCTGTATACGGGTGGAGGATCGAACAACCAAGGCGTAGGCGCCGGTGCGCAAGCCAGCTCCTCCACTCCCACTGAAACCGCACTTACGCAGAATGCGGCGCTGCTGACCGGGTACGACATGGTGATGTTCCCATGCCAGGGTGAAGAGTACACAAATCAACTGTCAGCCGCGTCGCAGTCGAATCTGGTGGGTTTCGCGAATGTCGGAGGCCGGCTGTTCACCACGCATTACAGCTATGTGTATATCAATTCCGGTCTCGCAACCGGCGAGGATTACGACTCGCAGTTCCCGGCGGTTGCTGATTGGACCGCGGCGGGCGGCGAACAGCAGATCAACGCAGGCACGGGGACGGTGGCCACAAACTTCAGTGATGCCGCCACGCTGGCGCTATGGCTCGAGAATTCTGACGCGACCGTAACCGGAACTGGCAACCAGGTTGACATCACGAACGTTCGTACGGATGTAAACTCCGTGGTTGCGCCCACGCAATCGTGGTTGACGCTCAACAATGGCTCCTACATCGACAGCACCGGCCAGCAAATATCGGTCACCAACAATCCCGTGATGCAGATGACCTTCAACACGCCGGTAGGCTCACAGGCATCCAGCCAGTGCGGGCGCGTGATGTACAACGACTATCACGTCATCAACATTAATGTTCCTCCTCCGCCCGCTTCCACCATTTATCCCAGCGAGTGCCCCAGCTATAACGACTCCTCCTACACCATGAGCGCGCAGGAGCAAATGCTCGAATATGCTCTCTTCGATCTCTCGGCGTTCGTGCAGCCAGTTGTGGTGCCCACGCTGAACACTACCTTCAATCCCAGCCCTCTGGTGGTCAAGTCGGGCGATACGAGCGACCAGGTCACCGTGAACGTCGCCAACACCAGCACCACTGCCGCCATCGACAGCTCCGCCATTCTCACGTTTACCTTGCCGTCGCAGGTTACGGTCACGGCCATGAACGATTCCACCGGCGGCTGGATCTGCACGGTGGGCACGCTCACCTGCATCCGCAACACCAGCCTCGCCGCCAACGCCACCGATCCTGTCACGCTCACCGTGAGCGTGGCTTCCTACACCACGCTGGCAAGCTACGCGGGCACGATTACGGCCACCGTTTCGAGCGTCACGTTCACAACCAATCCCTCGTTCACCGACAACGTGATCTTCCAGCAGCTGCCATCCATCAGCTGGGCCACGCCGGCGCCCATCGTCTACGGCACGCCGCTCAGCGCCACGCAACTGGATGCCACTTCAACCGTGGCCGGCTCCTTCGTTTATTCGCCGGCGGCCGGAATCGTGCTGAACGTTGGCCAGCAGACGCTGATGGTCACCTTCACGCCCACCGACACGGTGGATTACACCACGGCAACCGTAACCGTAACGCTAAACGTGATTCCGGCCGCGCCGCTCATCACGCTCACTGCTTCGGCGAATCCTGTTTTCATGACCTATGCAGTCTCCTTTACCGCCAGCCTTCCCGCCAACGAAAGCACGCAGACCGGCACCATGACCTTTTACAACGGGTCGACCGAGTTGGGCGCAGCGAACGTGTCGGGCGGCTCGGCCACCTTCACCACCACAGCGCTCGCCGCCGGAACGCAATCCATCACGGCGGTGTACTCAGGCGACGCCGATTTTGGATCGGGCACGAGCAATGCCGTAGCTGAAAACATCCAGGATTTCACGCTGGCTTTTGCTCCGGGCTCAGGCTCGGCCAGCGTTTCGGCCGGAAGCCAGGCGGTTTATACACTCGTCGTGACCCCTATCGGCGGCGCCACGCTGCCGGCCGGCGTCAGCCTTGCTTCCGGCAATCTGCCCCTCGGAATGACCGTGGCCTTCTCGCCCGCCACGGTCTCGGCCAATTCCGGAACCACCACGGTGACCCTCGACCTGAATCTCCCCGGCAACTCGGCAAACGAGCGTCCGCGCGAACCGTTTGGCAGCCTGGCATTCCCGGTCGCGCTCGGCCTTGTCCTGCTTCCGATTGCAGGCAAGCTCCGTAAAACGCGCGCCCGCCTCGTCCGGTTCGGCGTGCTGCTTGTGCTCGCCGCGGCTCTGGCCGCCGGATTCACGGGCTGCGGCGGCAAATTGGCGCCGCAATCCCTCTCCTTCACCGTCACCGCTAGCTCCGGATCGCTGGCGCACTCCGTCACGGCGCAGCTTTCAGTGAAGTAGACCCGGCATATAGGACCCCGACGGTCGCCTGACGGCGCGCCAAGGGCGGAATTGACGTTGATGCTCCACTTCGTCGACTCGCCCAGTCTCGGGCGCGCTCCCGCGGCGGAGCGGTTGCCAGGGTCTGAACTTAAAAAATCGATTTTCCATTGAGCTTATTTCAACTATCAAGGCGTCAGCCAGCCAGAATTCTGAGGCTTATTGGGAGGATTTGGTCTCGTCGCATATTCCGTTACCAGCGTTTCCAGCCATTTTGTTCGGGAGTCAAAGGAAATGCTGTATCCTTATCAACATAACGTAAAGCCGCGGTGCGCCGCCTGAGCCATGAATCGGCCCCTCGCGAAGCTGGACGGCTTCGAGCGGTTCTTGACGGCTTGGTGAGCGGGATCAGCGCCGCGATTTACCGGCCGCGGTCAAGGAGGTAACGCAATGTTGCGGGAACAGTGGGAGACCTTCAAGCGGGCTGCGCGCCGTGAAAAGATGGACAAAATCCCCATGGCGCTCATTATCGATAGTCCCTGGATTCCGGGCTATCTCGGCATCGGCCACATGGACTACTTTCTCGATCCCGAGTTGTGGTTCCAGTCGAATCTCAAAATCATGCGCGAGTTCCCCGACATCATCTTCGTCCCCTCGTGGTGGATGGAATATGGGATGGCCGCTGAGCCGTCCGTGCTGGGCGCCAAAATCAAATTCTGGAAAGACAACACGCCCAGCGAGTACCACACCCTGTACCGGCTCGAAGACATCGACAATTTTCCTGAATACGAAGTCGACGCAGACGCCTTTGCGGGCCTAACGCTGCACCGCATCGGCATGGCGCGGCAGCGCATTCTCGACGCCGGCTACATTCTGCCCATGGTTACCTCGCGCGGGCCGCTGTGCACCGCCGGTTTTGTGCGCGGCACTACGCACTTCATGATCGACCTGGTGGAGAATCCCGAGGGCGCCCACAAGCTCATCGACCTCTGCACCCGCGTCATCATCGACTGGCTCAAGGCGCAGCAGAAAGCAATGGGCGATACCGTCGAGAGCATTTTCATCCTCGACGACATTGTGGGATTCATCAACGAAGAGCACTATCTGGAATTCGCCCATCCTTATCTGAAGCGCATCTGCGACGCTTTCCCGAAGGATTGGGTCAAGGTGTACCACAACGACGCCGAAGTCGACGCCTGCCTCGATCACCTGCCCGACACCGGATTCAACGTCTTGAATTGGGGCAAGCAGAAGCACATCAGTGAGGTGAAGCGCCGCGTCGGCGATCGCATGTGCCTGATGGGGAATGTGAATCCGCTGGAAATTGGCGTGCGTGGCACTCCCGACGAAGTGAAAGACGAAACCCTCGACGTGCTTGAGGGTTC
>JASHYS010000435.1 GCA_030042915.1 Acidobacteriaceae bacterium | reverse complement strand
GGGAAAGCCCTTCGGCGGCCGCGTCAGCGCGTTGCCCTCAAGCTCCCCAAACTCCCGGCGCACGGTGGGCCGCTTGAGCAGCTTGCGAAACTCCTCATGGTGATCGAGCAGCCAGTGCCGGATCTGTGCCAGTTGCTCCTTCTCCGGCATGTAGGCCCCGGCGGCGACGATCACCTCCTTCGGGCTTACGTGGAAGTAGTAACCCGCGCCCGAGGTCTTCTCGAGCCCCTGGTGCGACCACCACGCCGCCACATGCAATTTGTAGGGCCGCTTGTCGGCGCTGAAGCGCGTGTCGCGATAGATCCTGAACATGCACTTCTCCGCCGGCCGCACGAAGCTGGGCGCAAAGTCCGCCATCGCGTCCGTCACCTTGCGGATGATCGCCAGCATCGGCTCGCGCAGTTCGGCCTCGAACTCGGCCTTGCGCGGCTGAAACCACGCGCGGTCGTTGTGCCGCGCCAGGTTGCGCAAAAACTTGAGCGCTTCGGGCTTGAAGCAGGGAACCGCTCCGGGAGCATGAGGCGACTTTTTCTTGGTTGCCACAGTAAGAAAAGTGTATCGTTGATTCGCCCAGGGAAAAAAGTAGCAGGGTGGTCGCTATGAACGCCAAAATGATTCTGCCAATGATCCTGACGCTTCTTTCCTCGCCCCAAATGGGCCTCGCTACCGACCCGCCGCAATTATCGGTGCGCCAACTCAGGAGCATTCTCCGCGAACAGGGTTTTAGCGGAGCGCTTGATCGAGATGCGAGCTTTAAGAACCTTGGAGTCTTTAGCTGCGGCGACCAGAAATACCGCATTTTCTACTTTGTTTGGGCTGAGACGCGTCCCGATGGCAGCCCCGGACATGGCCAACAGCGGATTGTCATCATTGGTGCCGGAGACAAGTATATCGGCTCTTATTGGATCGACGACCCACCAGTAAAAGTTACGCGTAACTCGATCCTCCTTTCGAACGACCCGAATGACAAAGACGAGATCCGATGCGAGGATGGTGAACTACCAAACGATCGTCATCCTCTTGGAAAATGACTCCGCGGAGGGCGCCCCAGAATCAGCACAAGAAACCGGCCGGAATCAGTGCCCCTTTTCGCTACTGTTATGATGGAGCGCCAAAGGGATGCGTAAATCGCGCTGAGCGGTGTCTTCTATGCTGCGCGAGCCAGCCACCCCTTCATCGTGTTCGCATCCACGAGACCGGCATGTTGGAACTTGAGCTCCCCATTGGCGAAGACCGCGAAGTTGGGAATGCCCTGCACCTTGTAGCGCGCGGCGAGTTGCGGATACTTGTCGGTATCGACCTTGAGCACGACTGCGCGGCCGGCAAGATCGCTCGCCACCTGCGCAACATGAGGCGCTGCCGTGCGGCAGGGGCCGCACCACTCGGCCCAGAAATCCACCAACACCGGAACCTTGCTTTCGCGAACAATCTGGTCAAACTCTGCCGGACCTGCCGCGATCGGCTCCGCAATGGGCTGCAAGGGAGATTTGCAAGCCCCGCAGCGTCCAGTGTCGGCAAGGTGTTTCGATGGGATTCGGTTTTGCTTGCCGCAAGATGGACAGCTTCTTACCACAGGCATCACTGGCTCCTTCAGTTGCAAGATGCTTCGGCCGTCGCTTTGGTCGCTAGCGAATCACTTTCAGCGCCACGCGAAATAGCCCATCGAAATCCGCGGCCAGCGCTTTGTCTTTCGCAATCGCCTGCTCGATGGCCTTCTCTGCCGATGCACGCTGGTAGCCGAGGTTCATAAGCGCAGAAAGCACATCGTCTACGGCCGGTCCCTGCGCGGCCGTCGGCGCCGGCGCCACGGCAAAGTCGTCGAGCTTGTCTTTGAGTTCCACCACCAGCCGCTCGGCCAGCTTTTTGCCCACGCCGGGGATGTGCACCAGTTGCGCGTGATCCTGTGCGCGGATGGCCTGGATGGTGCGTTCGGCCGAAAGTCCGCTCAAAATCTTGATGGCCAGCTTCGGACCCACTCCACTCACCGCAATCAGCCGTTCGAAAAGGCGCTTCTCTTCGCGATCCAGAAATCCGAACAGCGCAATCTGATCCTGGCCCACCTGCGTGTAGATGTGCAGCGCGGCCTCGGCCCCCGCTGAAGG
The DNA here is from genome assembly GCA_030042915.1 of Acidobacteriaceae bacterium. The sequence continues at coordinate 1,288 of JASHYS010000435.1, read as the reverse complement.
CAGCGCCGTAAACGTGGGCACTGAGATGGCCACGTCGTAGCCCACGCCTCCAGCCTCCACAACGGCTTGGCCGGGCTGTTTGTAAATGAGCTTGCCGCGCAAGTGAGCGATCATTGCTTCCCTTCGGGTCGGGCGCCCGCTCCAACGGATTCGCACGCCTTGACAAAATCGGCCGCGGTCAGCACCTCGCCTCGCGCCGGGAACAACTTGCCCAGAAGCGTGCTGTGGAGTTCGGCATCGCGATCGGCACAGCAATCGGCGATCACCAACACCCTGAAATCGAAATCGAAGGCGTCGAGCAAAGTCGAGAGCACCACGCCGCTGGTGGCGATGCCGAACATCACAAGCGTATCGATCTCTCCCGCGCGCAGCAGCATTTCAAGATCGGTGCCCGTAAAGGCGCTCACTCGATGCTTGGTGACAACAATGTCGGCGGGTTCCGGTCCGAGCGCTGGATGAATCGCGCCCGCCGGCCCCTGAAAGAGTTGCTGGTGCTGCGGGTTCGCTTTCAGCGCGGCAAACAGTTTGTTGTTGCCGCTCACTTCGGGCAGCCCTGGACGAAACCCAACCTGAACGTGAATCACCTTGACACCGGCTCTGCGCGCGGCGGCCAGCACGCTTGTCGCGCGGCCCAGGAACTCCTCCTGCGGCTGGGCATAGATCGAAACAATGCCGGCCTGGCAATCCATCGCCAGAAGAGCGGTATGCGCGAAATTGAAGCTGACTTGATTTTCCATAGTGCAGGAGTGCCGGGTTGATGCAATTCTATTTCCTGCCGGCAGCCGTTCAACTAGCCCAGAATCCCTATTCGCTTGGCCACCCGCTCCAGCGTCTCCAGCGCGCGATCCAGCATCGGCCGCGTGTGCTCGCTGGTCACAATGGCGCGAATTCTCGCCTTCCCCTCCGGCACGGTCGGGAATGCAATGCCCGTTGCCATCACGCCCTCGTCGAACAACGCGCGGCTGAAATCCATGGCCGCGCGGCCCTCGCCCACAATGATGGGCGTAATCGGCGTCTCGGTAGCCGGGGTGTTGATGCCGCCAATGTTGAATCCGGCGCGCTTGAGCTCGCCCTGGAAGTACCGCGTGTTGGCCCACAGGCGCTCAATGCGCTCCGGCTCCTGCTCCAGGATGTTGAACGCTTCGATGCACGAGGCCGCCACGCCTGGCGGAGCCGAGGTGGAAAACAGAAACGGCCTCGCGCGATGGTAGAGGTAGTCGATCAGGTCCTTCGACCCGCACACGTAGCCGCCCAGCGCGCCGATGGCCTTCGATAGCGTGCCCACCTG
>JASHYS010000434.1 GCA_030042915.1 Acidobacteriaceae bacterium | reverse complement strand
CGTTGACCACCCACCTGCTTTGCAGGCCGGTTTCTATTGCGGATAGTAGGGGCAGTCGCGCTGAATTGCAAGTCTTGTGCTCTACAACCAAGGTGTGCTAGTGTAACGCGCCGGTTTTCCTTAAGGCAGCCAATAGCCAGTAGCCAGTAGCGATTAGCCAGTCGCCAGTAGAGAACAGCCGGTAGCCTCGGCCGGCGCTGCGGATGGTGTCTGGAGTTCGAGCAATCCCGGGTCCCAAAGGCGGGACCCGGGGCACCCTTGTTTGCGCGAAGGAGACGTTCCAAGTGCGGGCGAGGACGCCGGCACGACAGCCGGCAAGGATGCGGGCGCTACTGGCATGGATGCCGACGCTACGGGAACATGGCAGCCGCTGCGACGCTTTCGCACATTGTTCAAATCCTCACATACCGGGCATTGCAGACGTGTGTATAATTGGCGGTCCGGGGTTCCGGGCGAAGCAAATCTGAACGACTTTCAGGAGGCTCCAGAACATGCTGAAAAAATTTGCTGCTATGAGCACCATTTCGAAATGGGCTTGGATTCCGTTGTTTGCGATGATGCTTGCGATCGGGCTTCTGCCTGCGGGTAATGCCTGCGCGCAGACGGCAGTGGACGGCGCCATTGCAGGAACCGTAACCGACAGCACCGGCGCCGTGGTTCCCAACGCGCAAATCACGGTTCACAACGTGGCAACGAACGCCGAAACGGCCACAACCTCCGATCCCGCCGGGTATTTCCGTGTGGAGCGCCTGGTGCCAGGCAGTTATACGGTGAAGGTGGCTGCTGCAGGGTTCGCGACTTACACGGCGCAAAACGTGACTGTGGAAGTGGGCAAGCTGTTCGAAGTCGCGCCCAGACTGGGCGCGGGCGCTACGTCGGTCACCGTGCAGGTCAGCTCCGAGGCGCCAGTCATCAATGCTGAGAGTGCGGATTTCACCACCGAGTTCACGCCGGTCTCTTTGCTCACTCTGCCCATCAACGGCCGGCACTGGACCTCGTATGCGCTGCTGTCGCCGGGCGTAACGCTGGGCAACAGCGCGTTTGGCCTGGTGACATTCCGCGGAGCCACCAATCTGCAGAACAACTTTATGGTGGACGGAGCCGACGATAACGATTCGTTTGATTCCGTTGAGCGCGGCTACACGCGTGTCGGCTACTCGACCACGCAAGATTCCATTCTGGAATTTCAGGTGCTGACGTCAAACGTGTCGGCGCAGTATGGGCGCGCTGTGGGCGGCGGCGTGAACGCCATTACCCGCTCGGGAGCGAACCAGTTCCACGGAGATCTGTTCGAGTACTGGCGCGACAACGAATTTGGCGCCACCAATCCGTTCAATATTCTACAGACCATCCCCACTGTGGTTTATGTGAAGCCACTGGATAAACGGCACCAGTTTGGCGGCAGCTTCAGCGGGCCGGCGATCAAGGACAAATTGTTCTTCTTCTATTCCATCGATCAGCAGTTGCGCGACTTTCCCATTCTGGCCGTGCCCACGCCGCAGTTTCTTGAGGACACCAACGCTGCTTACAACAACTGCACCGTCCAGGGAGGGACGACGACGACGGATGCCGTCACCTGCGCTGAGGATCGCGGGGTAACGGCAACGCAGATCGCCTCGGCGATGACGTATTTCACCGACCAGAGCGGCGTTGCTCCGCGCAAGGGCAACCAGCTGATCAACTTTGGCAAGGTGGACTATCACATCAACGACAAGAACAACGTATCGCTGATGTACAACCGCATGCGCTGGAATTCGCCCAACGGCACGCAGACCAACCCGGTGGTGCGCCGGGGCATCACCTCGCTGGGCAGCGATTACATGAAGATCGATTCGATCATCGCCAAGATCGACACCTTTGTGACTCCGAGCATTTCAAACGAACTGCGCAGCGAATATGCGCGCGACTTCGAAACCGAAACCGGCGACACGCCGCTTTCGAACGAGCCCACCACTACCGCGGGCGATTTGCCTCCGGGCGTCTCCATCACCTCCAACTCGGGCTTCAGCATGGGAACGCCCTACTACGTTCCGGCCATCGACTACCCCGACGAACAAGAGATTGACACGGCGGATAACGTGGCCATCTCGCGCGGCAACCAGACCTTCAATGTGGGCGGCGAATTGCGCTGGGCGCAGGACAACATCGTGCAGGTTTACTACGAGCACGGCCTGTTCACCTATGCGCGCCTGGCCGACTGGTTCACTGATTACGCGCGCACCCTGGGCGGGACCGCCGGATGCGATTCCGCGCGCGACACCGGCCTGGGAACCTTGCCCTGCTACACCAACCTGCAGCAGGCTTTCGGGCATCCGCAGGTGAAATTCCACACCAACGACTGGGCCGGCTACATGCAGGACGACTGGAAGGCGCGGCCGGCGGTCACCATCAATATCGGCGTGCGCTATGACTACGAGGCCATGCCTTCGGCGCAGATTCCGAACAGTGCGGTTCCGCAAACCGGCCAGTTGCCCAACGACTATACGAATTTTGCCCCACGCCTGGGCTTTGCCTGGAATTTGTTTCACAGCAGCAAGACCATCTTGCACGGCGGCTTCGGCATGTACTACGGCCGCATTCAGAATGGCCAGATCTACACCGCGCTGGCATCCACCGGCTCGCCTTCGGCACAGTTCCAGCTCAACTCGTCGCCGTCGGCCACCAGTCCCGTGTATCCGAACATCGTCTCCACCGGCACGGCGCCCGCAGTTTCAAACGTGTATGCGTTCGCGCCTCGATTCAGGAATCCGTTTGCCACCGAAGCTGACCTGAGCATCCAGCAGCAACTGCCGTGGAGCACGGTCATCGGAGTGGCCTACCTGGGATCGTTTGGCCACGATCTGGCCACGTTTGTCGACAACAACATTGCGCCGGCGACGGCCACCAAGACCTACACGTTCTCAGGAGGGCCGCTGGCGGGAGACCAGTGGACGGTGCCCGTCTACACGGCGCGCCTCAGCTCCGCCTACAATGTGCTGAGCCTGATCACGAGCAAGATCACCAGCAATTACAACGCGCTCTCGGTCACGGTGGATCATCGCCTGAGCCAGGGCGTGCAAGTGCAGGCCAGCTACACCTTCTCAAAAGCTCTCGACGACGGCATGAGCCAGACGGCGACGGCCAACGCCAACTATCAGACCGATCCCTTCACCACCACACCCGATTACGGCCGCTCAGTGAACGACATGCCGCAGCGTTTCGTAGGAAGCCTGATTCTGGCGCCGGAGTTCAAGATGGCCAACCATGCGGCTTCGGTGGCGGCCAATGGCTGGGAACTGGCTCCGGTGTGGACGGTGCAATCGGGCGTTCCCTACAGCTATGGACTGTCGGGAGGCACGTCGATTCCAGGCGGGTCGAGCACCTATAACGGCTCGGGCGGAACTGCGGCCAGCCTGGGCGCGAGCGGAACCGGCGGCGCTTCCAGCGAGTACGTTGACTTCAGGGCGTATCCGCAATACCAGAGCCAGGATGTTTTCTTCAACAGCATTTATCCCAGCCGCAACAGCATGCGCCAGGCCAACATCGACGACGTGGACGCCAGGTTGTCGCGCACCATCAACTTCCGCGAGAAGTACAAGCTGATGCTGGGCGCTGAATCGTTCAATCTGATGAACCACGAGAATTTCACCGGGTACAACACCACGGCCTACACCATCAGCGGAACGACTGCTACTTACCAGGCGACCTTCGGCACGCCCAGCGCGGCGGGCAACACCATCTATCGCGAACGGCAGGTGCAGTTCGTGGGGCGCTTCGATTTTTGAGGGGTGCTCGTTTTCGGGTTTGCAAGGCGAACGAGCCGGTGGCTTGGCCTGTAGCAGGTCGAACTCGGGGAAAACTGCACGTTTTTGCACAGGATCTGGGGCAAAGTCGGGGCAGATCCGGCGCGCTTTCCTCCTTCGTTACCAGTCATCCGCTCCGACGTAACCGGTTGCGCCCTCCCGCCGTAACGGCTCCGGCAGGCGGGAATGAAAAGCCGTTCTCGAAATTTTTTCAAACAGTGTTAATGTGTGACTTCAATCACTTGAGTCCTGGGAATTTGCTCCTATTCTTGGCGCGTTCCCCGGGGGTGTCGGCATGGGCCTCGAAATGCCGAGCGCGACTTCTATCGCTCGGCTGGCCGGCAGCATGCGTCGCGGACGAAGGTTCATCTACGTCCTTGTTGCGGCGGCCGCCTTGGTTTCGCTCGCAACTTTCGCCGGCCTGGCCGGCTGCAGCGGCACCCTTGCGCTCACCGCGTCGCCGCCTGTTCCATCCAGCACCATCTCGCCCATTGCCGGTTCGCCCATCCAGCACGTGATCGTCATCATGCAGGAGAATCGCAGCTTCGATAACCTGTTCAACGGTTTTCCCGGCGCCGACACCGTGAACACCGGAATGAGCGACGGCCGATCGGTCACGCTGCAGCCTGTCTCTCTGGGCGACTCGCGCGATCTGAACCACTCGCACAAGCAATGGTGGCGCGATTGGAACGACGGCAAGATGGATGGCTTTGCGCAGGGAGGCTCGCTGCTGCCGTATTCCTACGTTCCCGAAAATGACGTGGAGGCGTATTGGACGCTGGCCAGGCAATACGTGCTGGGCGACCGCATGTTTCAGTCCAACACCGGGCCCAGCTTCGTGGCGCATCAGTACATGATTTCAGGGCAATCGGCCAACGTGGCCGAGAATCCCACCGGTTCTGTGTGGGGATGCGATGCGGATCCGGGAACCACCGCGGCTCTGCTGGGCCCCAACGGCACCGATCTTCCCGGCGTGTATCCCTGCTTCGATTACCAGACCATCGCGGATCTGCTGGACGACAAAGGCGTGACCTGGCGCTACTACGCACCGGCCAGCGGCGACAGTTTCTTCATTCTTTCCGCATACCAGGCCATCCGCCACATTCGTTTCGGCCAGGACTGGAACGACAATGTGATCTCGCCGCAGAATCGCGTGCTCACCGATATCAAGCATGGCGAACTGGCGCAGGTAACCTGGATCGTGCCTGACTGGGCGCACTCCGATCATCCGGGATCGGGCAGCGAGGGGCCGGACTGGGTGGCAGCGATCATCAATGCGGTGGGCAAAAGCCAATTCTGGGACTCGACCGCCATCTTCATCGCATGGGACGATTGGGGCGGATGGTACGATCACGTCGATCCGCCCAAAGTGGATGCCATGGGTCCAGGCTTCCGCGTTCCGCTGCTCATCGTTTCGCCTTATGCAAAGCGCGGCTACGTTACGCACCACAATCACGAGGCCAGCGGCTTTATTGCCTTCATCGAGCACAACTTCGATCTGGGCACACTGGGTACGCGGGACGCCGGGAGCGATGCATTCGAAGATTGCTTCGACTACAAGCAACCGCCGTCGGCCTTTACGCCCATTCTGCAGCATGTGAGCGATGAGCGGCTGGTGAGGGAAAACGACTCCGGCCCTCCGGATGACGATTAAAGCAGGGAGTAGCCAAATAGCCAGTAGCCAGTAGCCGAGAGCCAATGGCCAATAGCCAGTAGGGAGTAGCCCTGCCCGCAGCACGCTCCTACGCGCCCGAAGCGACCACTGGCTCCTTTGTAAGTCATTGAAAGCGGGCGACCTGTCCTTTCGAGTGATTTAAATCACAAAATCTCATACGTTTCAGCCTTATAGTTCCTCCTAGCGCACCCCAGTAATGGTTCGCGGAGCAAGGCCTGGCAAGATTTCAGGTTTGGGGTGCGCTTCCTTGCCCCAGGGTATGAGCCGGCTATTACTTCTTAAGAAGCGGCATTCATCCGCTCAAAAAAGCGAACAAAAGTCATGGCTTGACATGGAAAGCATTGAATAGATTGCGCTATTTGACGATGAAAACAACAAAACCCATGGCGATGATCCGGGATTTTCCGGGAACGGCAAATCGCGCTTTACGGCAAAATCTGGCGCTCAAGATTGCGCCCACCGAGCAGTGCGCCTCTGACCCGAAGTTCTGCGCCTACAATCAGACCCGCGAGCGCTTCGTCGCCACCGGCATCGAAGCCATTGACGATTCTGCCGGCAGCGCACAAGCGCGGTTGCACGCGCTGAGCCAGGGAAGCGGGAACGGTCTTTGGATTCTTCCACTTCTGGAGATTTCGCCGGCCAGCATCTGTTTTCCGGTGGATCTGGTCTACCTGAACAACGACTGCGTTGTGGTGGATGCTGTGGAATCGTTTCCTATTGGCAGCCCGGGTGCCGCGAGCACAAAAGCCTTGAGTGTAATCGTTTTTCCATCGGATACTTTGGCCCAGGGAGAGATTCATATCGGCGATCAGTTGATCGTCGCAGGGCCCGATGAGATGAAACATCGTTTACAGCGGAAGAAAGAAGCCAGAGCCGGCGCAGGAAAAGCTCTGCCGCCCGTTCTGGAGCCGTTCGCAAGGACCACGCCTGAACCTGTGGCCGAGGAGCCGGTGCAGAACCTGTTTGCGCCCTTGCCCGCCGCTTCGGACGAAGTGGCGCCCGCGACGCCGGAGGTGGTTGCTCAAGAGCCGCTCAGCAAGCAAGTGCCGGCTGCTGCGCCGCCAGGCGGCGAAGCCCGCCCGTGGAAGAAGCGGACCAAACCGAAGGACTGGCTCACACGCTTTCTGCGAGGAGAAGAAGAACCCGAGGACCCGCGCATCGTGACGCGGGAATCGCTGCCCGGATTGATCGCCTATTACTTTACCGGTGGGACGCCGGCGGCGCAGGAAGTACGCGATATCAGCCCGACCGGAGTGTACATCGTGACCACCGAGCGCTGGTATCCGGGCACCGTGGTCCGGCTCACACTCACTGACCGGCGTGATCCTAGGGTGGAACGATCGCTGACGGTGAATGCCAAAGCCGTGCGCTTCGGCAGCGATGGCGTCGGTCTGGAGTTCATTCTGGACGAGCAGAAGAAACGCCGGGAAAAGGACCCTCAGTTGCCGCAGCAAACCAACGGCGTGGATATCGTCCAGGTAGTGGAGTTTCTGCGCAATTACAGATCGTCTGCGGGGAAAACGTAGGAGTTATCCCTCGAATTCAAATGCGGGCGCCCGGGCCCGGATATTCGAACCCGGGAACCACGCTGATTCAAATTCAGCCGCCGTTGTTGAGACATGCGCTCACTTGCCCGTTTGCATCTCCTCCTGAGTAGGTATGTTTGTTCGTGCCATCCAGGCTCAGAGTCACACTCTGCGAATTGGGAAGGTCCTTGAGCCGGGCGAAGCAGTCGTTGCCATTGTGATCGTCGGGGTTGCCCAGCGTGAATAGCCGGTGCTGGCCGCCGCTCTGATCGTATCCATAGACCGTCATGGCCTGGATATTCCAGTTGTCGGCGCTCTGGGCGAACCCCGGATGCGAGATGAGCGTCACGGTCATGGAGTCGAAGGACTGGTCTTGCGCAGGTATGTTGAATACCTGCGGATTCGGGTTGGTGTAGTAATTTCCCCACTCGTTGGCGCCGTTTTGATCTTCGTTCTTGGGGAGATTGCAATGGCTTGTGGGGCCTGAGGAGCTGGGCTTGAGGCAGAACTCATAGCCGTTGTTCAGCGTGGCATAAACCTCGCTGTTATCGCGGGCATCGTCGCCCCCGGTGGTAATCTCGACGGTGATTTTGGGGAACTTCGACCCGGCCTGAACGAGACAGGCATTGTTGTATTGATCGGCATCGACCCAGACGGAGTAGCTGCCAATGTTACTGGTGTCGTAAGCGATCCAGGCAAATCCCTGCTCTCCCCAGTTGGTTCCCCACGAGTTCTTGATGCGCCAGGCCCCTTGTGTGTCATCCCAGCCAATGATCTGGATGACATGATCGACGACGGGAACGGAGAGGTAATGTTGGCCATTATTCTCGTCGAAAACGCCGCCGGTGTAATCGCAGAAGGGAGGTTGATTGGCGTCACCGGTGCAGTCGCCGCCCACGTTGAAGGTAGCCGCCACCGAGCCGTGATCTACGATGGCCTGCTTGATGGCCTGGTTGCTGGGCGTCAGGCAAGAGCTCTGAATGCCGGTGAGGACAGCCAGGTCGCCCAGGATGCCGCCGGCGCCGGGGTCGCAGACCCAGCCCCAGTCCTTGGCTCTGAAAAGAGAAGATTCATCCTGGTATTTGCTGCACTCATTGGATTCGAGCGTACCGGCGTAGGGCCAACCGGAGTTTGTCACGATGGAGTGCGCCTGGGTGTAATTTGCGGCGCTGGGCGACAAACCGCCGTTGCAATTGTCGCCCGAAATGGTGATGCCGAAGACAAAGTCAGTGGGACCGGTGCAACTGAGGACCTGCTCTTCAGAAAGCGCGAGAGTGGTGTTGGTGGTGCCCTGGTAATTGCCGTTTTCGCGCAGCACGGCGGTTTCGAGCGCGGCTGTGACGCCAAAGGCCCAGCAATCGCCGCACCCGCCCTGGTCGCGGACTGGCGTGACGATCGCGTAATCGGTCATGTCGACCGTAGGCTGAGTGGCTAGTGCCGATTCCTCAAGACAGGAAGGCTGCGCAGGGATGATGCTCGGGTTGTGACGCGGGGGAGTTTTCATGGCCGATGGAAGCCCGACAAAGCCTGTCACGTGCTTCGGGGCGCCGTTGGACATGGACGTGTATCCGACGGTGTACCTTCGGTGGTTGGCCTGGATTTCGGCCTGCTCCTTCTGGATTCTCTGCTGGATTGCGGGCGGAGCGGTCTTTAAACGCTGCGCGTAATTCGCTTGCCATGTCTCGGCGGTGCCAAAGATCCTCGCCTTGTCGGCCGGGGAGAGCATGGGGAGGCGTGCAGAACTTGCGGTTTGTCCGAACCCTGGGATCCACGACGCGATGCCCAGCGTGCACAGACAAACTGCCGGCAAAAACAGTCGCTTAACCGCGAAATCGATTCGCATGGGAACCTCCATTTGGGATGAATTGGTTTTCCCGTGTGACGCCCTGCAGACAGGGCTAGGAGCCCGCGCACCCATTGCAATCAGGTTTCGCCGCGCGGTGCTTGCTCCCTTGATCGCGACAAGAAGGAACTGGGGAAAGGACGGGCGGTTCAGCTTGCTGAATGCAACCTGAATCCTCGCCGCCTTCACAATAGACCGCGCGAGCGCTTTGAGCAAGGAAATTGCTGAGGGTATGCGAAGCGTCCAATTATGAATGATTTGAATCCGCAGCTTCGCGCCGATTCGGGCCCGGCGCCGGCTTGCCTATTTCGCGGTTGCCGGCGTGGGCTTGGCGGAGCGACGCTTCGTCGCGCCATTGGCCACGGTGTTCTTCTCCGCTCCGGACGCTGGAGCCGCATGGTTGTCTCCCATGGTGTGCAGGCGCAGGAAATTCGTTGAGCCCGACCGCGTCTGCGTTCCGGCCACAATGGCGATCACCTCGCGCGGGCGCACGTAGCCGCCCTTTTCCAGCAGCCTTTCGGCGCTATCCACCATGGCCTCGACTGTATTGGCCTTGGGACAACGGATGGGCGTGGTGCCCCAAAGCAGGTTGAGGCGGTTCACGGTCACCTCGACGGGGCTGAGGGCAAAGATGGGCGCCGCGGGGTGGTACTTGGAAAGCTGCCGCGCGGTGCTGCCGGTCTCGGTAAACAGCGCGATACCGCGCAGATCGAGATCGTCGGCGGCATGCGCCGTGGCCTCGCAGATGGTTTCGGCAACGGAGAGACGGCTGCGCCGTTCATGCGGCTCGGTTTCCAGGTTTTCTTTCATGTGCAGTTCGGTCTCAGTGACGATGCGGGCCATCATGGCTACTGACTCCACGGGATATTTGCCCACCGCCGACTCGCCGGAGAGCATCACCGCGTCAGTGCCGTCGTAGATGGCATTGGCCACGTCGGAGACTTCGGCGCGCGTGGGCCGGGGGTTCTCAATCATCGATTCCAGCATCTGCGTGGCGGTGATGACGGGCTTGGAGTACTCGGCGGCGCGGCGGATGATGAGCTTTTGTATCGCCGGCACTTTTTCCGGAGGCACCTCCACGCCCAGATCGCCGCGCGCCACCATGATGCCGTCCGACACCTGAAGGATGGCGTCGAGATGCTCCACGGCCTGCGGTTTTTCGAGCTTGGCAATGATCCAGGTGCTGCCGCCGTGTGCGGCCACGCGATTACGCACCAGGGCAACATCTTCGGCGGTGCGGACAAAGGAGACGGCGATGGCATCGACGCCGTGCTTCAATGCGAACTCCAGATCGACCGAGTCTTTTTCAGTGAGAGAAGGCGTGCGCACCAGCACGCCGGGAAGGTTGATGCCTTTGCTCTCGCCCAACAACCCACCGTTGATGATGTCGCATACCACCTCTTCGCCGGCAATCTCGTGCACGCGCAGTTCAATCAATCCATCGGACAGCAGGATGCGGGAGCCCTGCTCGACATTTTCGGCAAGGGTTTTGAAGGTGGTTCCGACGACCGCGGCCGTGCCCAGCACGTCGCGGGGCGTGATGGTGAGCCGGTGCCCGGCCTTCAACAGAACCGGCTGATGGTCCTTGAGCAGTGCGGTGCGCATCTTGGGTCCTTGCAGATCGCCCAGGATGCACAGCGGCTTGCGCTCCTCTTTGCTGACCTTGCGAATCTTCTCGATGACCGCGGCCTTGCGCTCGTGCGTGCTGTGCGAAAAATTCAGGCGCACCACATCCACGCCGGCGCGGATCATGGCGCGAATCACAGGCTCCGTATTAGAAGCCGGCCCCATGGTGGCCACGATTTTGGCGCGGCGCTGCAAAGGGGTTTCGGTCGGGTTCAGATCGGCCAATGGCATGAGTGCGGCTCCGGCGCATTTCGTGCTGGTTGAGCTGGATTTTCAGCGGGTGATGGGGAACATGCGCGGTGCTGCATTCATTCTAAATGCAGGGAGGCGCGGCGGCTTCTTTTTTCCGCAAGATCTTAGCGGCGAGAAAGCTGCGCCGGAGCGTGCGCGCGCTCCTCGGCCGGCAACTGGCTCTGGCGATCCCAGTAGAGTACGCCGTTCAGCTCAGCTCCCAGCAAAACGCTGAACGAGGTGATGTAAAGCCAGACCAGGGTGGCGATGCCGTCGGCAAACGATCCGTAGAGGCGCGTGTAATTCGACGCGGTGGTGACGTACCAGCCGTAGGCCAGCGTAGCAGGAAACCAGATGACCGTGGCCGCGATGGCGCCCGGCGTCACCAAAAGCCAATGCTCCGTGCGGCGGGTGCCAAAATGGTAGAGCACAAAATGCACGGCAAGAATGGAGAGGAAGGTGACCGCCCAGCGAACCATGCGCCAGAAAAGGATGACCACGTGGCGCAATTCGTGCCCCGCGTTCTCGATCATCCAATGCTCGCTCTGGTGACCCGAGACAATGACCACTGAGGCCAGCGCCAGCGGAATGAGCGAAATGAATACCAGCAGCAGGGCGCGCCGGCGCCGTGCCCAGAAGCTCCAGCCCTCGGGCGGAAGGCGGTAGGCGCGGCGAAACCCCTCCATGTACGACAGCATCACGCCCATTCCGGCAAACAGGCTGAGCGCAGTGGCCGAAAGCATCAACTGGGTTGATCGCAGGCGGTTGCTGAGGATGGACGACTGCACCAGGTCGAGCGTGTCGGTGGGAAGAAACTGTTCGAGCACGCCACGCGTCTCGCCGACCAGCGATGGTTTTTCCTGCACTTGTGCCACCGCTGTGGTGATCACCAGCAGGGCGGGAAAGAACATCAGCATTCCGGAGTACGCAGAGGCTTTTGCCGTATTCACGATGTCGTGAGCCAAAGCCTGCGTCACCATTTCCCGAATTTTGCCAAAGGAGATGGTCATGATCGTCCTTTGCCAGAGTATTTCATTTGACCCACTTACGCCGACCGTACCTCGCGCATCACGGCGGGGGATTGTCAGCAGCCCTATCCGGGAGCTTTTGATGCCATGAATCCGGCATGCGTAAAAGGCCAACTCATGCCGTGTCCGGCGGCATCGAAACCACGCTGAGGAAAGACGCGCAAGCAGCAAGAGCCCGCACCTGTTTAGATGCGGAATCCCATTCTTTTCAGGGAGAAAGGAGGAAAGACAAATGAAGTGGTTTAAGAGAGATTTATCACTGGCTGCGGCGGTCTTACTGGCAGGTACGCTCGCCCTTGCGCAACAGCCGCCGGGCGGGGGTATGCAAAACCCGGGGAACCAGGCTCCCACGCAGCCGAGCCAAACCCAGCCCACCATGCCCATGCAGACAACACCCGGCAATGCATCGCAATCATTTGGAGACATGGAGTTCCTGCATAAAACGCTTGAAGACGATCTGGCCCAGGAACAGATGGGGCAGCTTGCCGAGCAGAAGTCACAAAGCGAAGACGTGAAGCAATTCGGCGAAAAGATGGCCCAGATCCATGAGCAACTGACCGACCAGATCACACCGGTGGCCAAGAAGCTGGGGGTCGATGAGCCCAAGCAGCCATCGAAGAAGG
>JASHYS010000433.1 GCA_030042915.1 Acidobacteriaceae bacterium | reverse complement strand
AGCCGGCAGATTTTGCATCGCCGGAACTTGACGCGGCAGAGGATGAATCATTCTCCTGGTTGGCGAGCTTATCAATGCGCTCGGCCTGGTCGTGCTCTTCCTGCGTGAGCCGCTCGGCCTCGCGCGCCAGCGAGCCCACCTTGCCCGAGGCAAGCTGTTGTTGCGTGCCAGCCAGCAGGCTTGCCGCGTCATGCAAGCGATCCGCAGCCTGGCGCGCAGAATCGGAATTCTGCTGTGCTGCGCCGTTACGCCGCATCATATCGGTAGCCTGTTGCAAGCGGCTGAGCGCTTGCTGGACGCGCTCGTCGCTGTTCTGGCCTGAAGCCGCATTCGAAGACTGCGCATCGGCCTGCCTGCTTTGCGAACCGCCCTGGCTGGGGGAACTGCCCTGCGACGAAGAATTTTGCTGCGCGTTCGACGGCGACGACTGCGAGTTGGAATCGGACGAACTCTGCTGGCCTTGCTGCCCTTGCTCGCCATTCCGTGCCATCTGTTCCATTTGCCGCTGCAATTGCTCCGCTTCGCGCCGCAGCATTTCCTGCTGCCAGCGTTCCTGAAAGCTCTGCTGCGGATCGTGCTGCTGGTTGGCGAGGTCCTCCTGACGCTTGGCCAGCGCATCGAGCTTCTCCAGGGCGTCTTCCACGTCCTTCTCATGCTGTTCGGCTGGCGATGCGTTTTGCGCCGTTTCGTACTGATTCTTCTCGGTGTCGAGCTCCAGATCAAAAAGGCTAGCCAGGTCGCGTCCGGCATTATCGCCGCTGCCGCCTCCACCCCCTCCGCGTTGGCCGAAAGCCACCTCAATTTGCCTGAAGGTCGCCTCGGCTCGCAACAGCGCCTGCAGTGCCTTTTGCTCCAATGGCAGCGCGTCTTTCCACTGTGTGGCATGCAGCTTATCCGCAGCAGGCGCCATGGCCTCGGCCGCAGCTTGCATATCCTTGTCGAAATCGGTGAACTCCTCATTGGCTTCGGAGATGTCGCGGCTCTGAATCCGCACCGAAAGCGCGTTCACTTGGTCGCGCAGCTTTTGTTGCGCATCGGAAAGGAACTGTCCCTGCGCGGTTGCATCCTTCGGCGTTGCAGTTTTGTCGTTTTGCTGCTTCCATGTGGCGGCGATCAGTTCCTTCTCGCGCTTGGAGATTTCCGTTTGATTCTCCCCGCTGCCGCCTCCACCACCACCCCCGCCACTCTGTTGCGACTGCGAAAACTCGCGCTCGAACGGATCGACCTGAATAAATTCGATGTCGGTGCGCGCTTCGCTGTTGCCGTCGCGTGCAGTGGCGTAGACGCTGATGACATCGCCCGGAACCAGCTTGAAATCCTCAAGAGGCAGCAAGTGCGTGCCGTCAGCGCTTTTTGCGCCGGGCGTCTTGAGCAGGCTCAGGTCGCGATCGGGGCCGCCGTTGACGGAATAGTGCAGGTGTAAATCCTTGAGTCCGAATTCGTCGGCTGCTTTTACGCCCACCGTGACTTCCTCGATGGGGCTGGCTCGATAGTCGCCGGCAGGACGGTCGATTGCAATCTGCGGCGGCATAGCTTTGTCGGTGGCGATGAAGTAATCCTCCGAAAGGCGCACAGGCTGACCTTCGTCGATGGCAGCCACGTGGTACGCGCCGTCTTTCTCCATGCGAATCGTGCCCCCGTAGGTATTGCCCGCGCCGCCGGCGAGATGAATCGTTGGCCCGCCGTCGAGGACGAGTTGCCCATCTTGCAAAGGCCGATCCATCTCCACTTCGATTTGCGCATCGGTCCCCTCAATAGCGCGCAAGTCGCCGGAATGTTCCTCTTTCACGGGCTTCATTCCCGTCCACTGCGGATAGTCGTACGTCACGCGAATCTCTTTAACTGAAGGGAGGTCGACGACGCGAACCTTGTAATGAGGAGAAACCAGCGGCCCCGCCGCGACGTAATACTCCACATTTTCGGGCAGGCCGGCGAGGACGAATTGGTAAATTGCTCCGCCGGCAGAGTCGGGTGCAGCCTGCATGGTTACAGGCTCCCATCCCTGGGCACTCTGGAAATGCGCGAAGAGTTGCGCCTTGTCGGGCTTCATGCCTGTTACATGCGCGGTGACGAGTTGGTCGCTGTTGCGCCGGACCGTGATATCGCCAGGAGTCACGGTGATGGTGTAGAACGGCCCAGCGTTCTTCTTCGGTCCGGTCCAGATGAGCGAAGCGCCGTATCCGATGTACCCGGGACCTGCGGCGATCATCCATGCAAGTACACACAGGCAGGCGAGTCCAACGCCACCGAGCGCGAAGAGGCGGTTGTCGGGAACCAGCGAGGATGGCTCAGTTTCCTGTGCGTGGCGCAGCGTATCGGCAGCAAGCAATTCGAGAAACGGACCGCTGCCTTTTTCGGCTGTTTCCTGAAAAGTCGTCAGCCGCTGTTCGAGATCGGGATTTGCTGTTTCTGCCTGGCGCACGGCGCGGGCGCGGGTCATGCGTTGCAAGGGAACCGCAAGGCCGAACATGGCAGCAGCGGCGAGCGCGACAAGGATCAGCAGCCGCGCCACCGTGACGCCATGCGCGGGAAACGCAAGACGGTTGAGAACCAGCACCAGGGTCAGTGTGACGGTAAGCGCTGTTCCAGTGAAGACAGCGGCCCCGCGCAACCACGCGCCCAGCCGCAGCCGCTGGCGCAGTCGCGAAATATAAGAGTTGAGGTCGCTTGAATTGCTCATGCTTTCTCTCGCTGCGTGCCCATATACCCGCTGGCTAGCGCTGTCTCAGCCATAGCGGCGACCAATGCTACGAGCATAACCCACCACCAGAAACTTACGTCGCGATATTTCGCCTGATCCGCAGCGTCGCTCGCCGTTGGTGACGTCGCACCGGACGAACTTCCGCTCCACAAGTCAAGCAGATCCGGCGACATGGACTGAAGATCAGACTCGCGCCGGTCGGGATTGACACCAATCACGGCGTCACGCCCGTTGGCAAGGTGGATCTGATAGAAGCCGGCGCGCTCTAGGCGCAGCGACCGTGCGGTCCGTGCTTCACTTAAAGAGAGCGGACGGTGGCCTTGGGGATCGATCACTTCCACGCTGCCGCCGGCTTCAGAGGATACAGGCGTCGCGCGCAATGGCACGAACGAATCCACAACTCTCGCTCCGCTCAACTGCTCGCTGCCCGAAAGATAGCGCGCCATGTGGTCAACAAACGCGACAAAAACGGGATGTAGAGGCAGATCATTGGTCAGATTATCGAAACCCGACGTGAGCAAAACGATGCGTCCTTCGCCAAGCTGTTTTTCAAGAAGCAGAGGCGTGCCGTCAGTAAGCCGCGCAACGACACGCGCCTGCGCCGGATCGACGACCGCAGCGTAGAAGAACTTGACTTCGGCCCAGCCGCCATTGTCGCGCCCGGGCTCGGCTTGTTCGAAGGCCGGATAGCCAAAATCAACCGATCCTGCCGTGGCCGAACCGCCCGTGCGCGCGTAATCGTGGACTTCGTGGGCCTCGCCGCCCCAGAGAGGAATCCGTTCGCGATGCGCTGCAGACGTGCCCATCGCGATGAGTACGCTTCCGCCCTTGGCCGCATACGCCGCCACCGCATGCTCGAAGATCGAGGGCAAAGAAGTAGTGTCGGACAGCACGACGAACGCAAATCGCGACGGATCTAAATCGGTCGACTGCTCTGCGGCCACCGATTGCAAGAGGTACGCGCCGTGAGTGGCAGCGTCGAGTGCAGCCCCGAAGTAGAGCCCAGAGCGCCGGTCGTTGGCCGCATGAACGAAGAGAACGCGCTGTGGGTCAGAGCGCAGAACGGAAAAAACACTAACGTCGTCTTGCGGAAATGCGTCGCCGCTCCCATTTCCGCTATCGATGCGCACCTGGCAGCGGTTGAATCCGTAGGCCACTTCGAGCGGAGCGAATTCGACGGTGGCGCGGCCGTTAGCCGGGACGTCGACCTTTCGCGATGCAATCACTTTGCCGTTCACCAGTAGCGAGACGCTTTTTGCCGCCGGCCGAGTTCCAAAGCCCGCGACAACCGCTTCAACGCGAGAGCGCTTTGGATCCTTCGGATCGGACAGCTCAGCAGGCGCATTCACGCTCTCGACAGTCCAATTCGGCGGAGCATTCCCGTGCGTGACAGGATGGAGTACGAGCTTGACGTTCGCGGGCATTACCATATCAGCGAAGTTGGAAGGCATTGCGGTGCGCTGCATGTCGCTGAACAGTTCGAGGTCGATAGGCGACGGCGCCGATTCACTCATGGTGCGCATATATCGGCCGAGCTCCCCGAAATTTGCACGGCCGTCGCCCGGCTCGATGCCGGCAAGCGCGGCGCGGAGCTGCTCGTCGTCGGCGATGGGCTGCGTGAGAACCTCGAGCTGTCCGCCGAGAGCCATGATCTGCGCCCTTTGGCCGTGAGGCCTTGCGGCCAGCGCCGAAAGGGCCTGTTGTTTGGCATCAACAAAACGCGTGCCGACGCGCATGCTGAAAGAATTGTCGACAACGATAAACAGAAGCCGAGCGTTGGCATCGGCATTGGCGCGGCGCAGAAATGGATTGGCAAATGCCAGCACCACGAGCAGAACCAATGCGGTGCGCAAGGAAAAGAGCAAAAGGTAGCGCAGCTGGCGATGACGGGTCGAGCTCTGCGTGCCACGCTCGAAAAACATGAGTGAGCTGACCGGCCGCGGCGGCGTGACATGCCTGCGCAGCAGATGCACGAAGACGGGCACGCCGAGCGCTGCCAAACCGCCGAGAAACCATGGATTCAGAAGGCCCATCAGTTGCCTGCCTGGCGCAGTGTGAGATATTCGCGCAGCGCCATATCGAGCGGTTGATTGGTTACGAGCAGTTGATAATCCATACCCGCGGCCAGCGTACGCGAGCGCAGCTCTTCAATGTGCGCGTCCACTCTGGCGCGATAGGTTGTCTTTACATAATCGGGAACAACTTCGATTTTCTGATCGGTTTCCAGATCGATCAGCGTTGACGATCCCTTCAGCGACGGCCGTATCTCCTGCGGATCGAGGATGTGGAAAAGCACGACCTCGTTGCCGTGATAACGCAGCGGTGCAATGGTAGGCACGATGGCGTCAGGGCTTTCGTAAAAGTCGGAGATGACGATGGCCATGCCGCGCCGGTGCAGGAAATTCTGGAAGTGCTGTAGCGGCTTGGCAAAATTCGTGCGCGCCCGCGGTTCGGCGCGTTCCAGACCCGCAAAGAGCCGCGCTAGCTGCCCCGGCCGCGTGGAGGGGCGGATATAGTCGCGCACTTCATCGTCAAAAACGATTAAGCCCGCCGCGTCGCGCTGGCTGCGAATGGAGAGATAGAAGAGTGAAGCGGCGATAAAGCGCGCGTAGTCCATCTTCGAGAGCGGCCCGGAGGTGTACTGCATGGAATTGCTGGCATCGAGCAGAATGGTGAGCTGGGTGTTCGTCTCGCCGCGATAGCGCTTGAGATAACAGCGTTCGGTGCGCGCGAACAGGTTCCAGTCCACGTGGCGCAGATCGTCTCCCGGCGTGTAGGCACGGTATTCGGCAAACTCCTGG
>JASHYS010000432.1 GCA_030042915.1 Acidobacteriaceae bacterium | reverse complement strand
CCCGCGCGCGAGCATGTCGAGGGCGATCCCTACCAGGACGACCCTCGCGTCGTGATGCCGTTCAACAGCTCCTCAGGCTCCGGCGACGTGACCGGCGACGTGGTTTACGCCAACTACGGCCGCCTCGAGGACTTTAACGAGCTGGCCGCCCAGCATATCGATGTTCACGGCAAGATCGTGATTTGCCGTTACGGCGGCAACTTCCGCGGAGTCAAAGTCTATCTGGCCGAACAGCGCGGCGCTATTGGCGTGCTCATCTACTCTGACCCGCAGGACGACGGTTATTACAAGGGCGATCCCTGGCCAATGGGCCCGTGGCGCCCCGACACGGGCGTGCAGCGCGGCTCCGTTCAATATCTCTTCAAATATCCCGGCGATCCTGAAACTCCCGGCGTGGCTTCGACCCTCGATCTGCCCGACTCTGCCCGCGTGAAAGATTTCGAAGGCCCCCAGGGCAGCCAGCCCCATATCATCTCCATTCCACTCAGCTATCACGACGCGGCGCCCATTCTAGAGGCGCTGAAAGGACCCGGCGTGCCGCAAGGCTGGCAGGGTGCGCTCCCCTTTCGCTACCACCTTGGTCCGGGCGGCGTAAAAGCTCACCTGGTTTCGCAGCAGGATAACCAGCGCCGCATCATCTGGGACGTGATCGGCAAAGTCGAAGGCGCGCAGGATCCCGGCTCATCGGTCATCGTCGGCAATCACCGCGACGCCTGGGTGTACGGTGCGGTCGATCCCAACAGCGGCACGGCCGCCATGCTCGAAGCCGTGCACGGAATCGGAGCGCTGCTCAAGCAGGGCTGGCGCCCCAAACGCACCATCGTTTTCTGCAGTTGGGACGCTGAGGAAGAGGGCCTGATCGGCTCAACCGAATGGGTGGAACAGCAAGGCAACGCACTCGATCACGCGGTTGCCTATTTCAACGTCGATGTTGGCGTCGCCGGCCCCAACTTCGGCGCCTCGGCTGTGCCTTCGCTGAAAGAATTCATTCGCGGCGTCACCCGCTCTGTCCCCAGCCCGGTGCTGGGCACGGTGTTTGAAGATTGGCGCTCCAATCGTTCCTATCAAAACGAGCATCGCGGTTCGAATGCGCCACCCATGGAGGGCGAAGAAACGCATGTCAGCGATCTCGGCTCAGGTTCTGATTTCACGCCCTTCCTGCAACACGCAGGCGTGCCTTCCGCCGACATCACTTCAGGCGGCCCGTACGGCGTCTATCACTCCACGTTCGACGACTTCGCCTGGTTCACGCAAAACGCCGATCCTCAATTTCAATATCTCCAGGAAATGGCCCGCGTGCTCGGCCTGGAGGCACTGCGCATGGCCGACGCCGACGTTCTCCCCTACGACTACGTGGCGTATGCGCGCGAGGTCTCTGCGTACATCGATGCCGCCAGGCGCAAGGCTGCCGACACCGGCCTCGGCTCGCTCGACTTTGCACCGGCGCAAGCCGCTGCCGCTCGATTTGCGGCCGCTGCGCAACGCGCCTACGCCCTCCAATCCGCTCCGCCTTCCAATCCTGCGGAGATGAATCTCGCGCTCCGGCAGGTTGAAACTGCAATGCTCTCTGAAGCGGGCCTGCCCAATCGTCCCTGGTACCGTCACACCATCTACGCCCCCGGCGAATATACGGGCTATGCCGCGGTGGTCATTCCCGGAGTGAATGAAGCCATCGACGCAAAGAACGCCGGCCTGGCTGCACAGCAGCTCGGGGTCCTGGCGCACGCCCTCGATCATGCTGCGGCCGTGCTTGATGCGGCGCATTGAGATCCGAGCGACAAAATTACTTAGGTAATGGCCACGGTTTTTTCGTCAACCCGCAACCTGGCCCTGCACTTAGAGCCATTGATTCAGAGAATTCCCGCCCCGATTTCGGACTTCTGCACCTTTTGTTGAGTGTCTCCCAGAGTAAATGCGCCCTAGCATAAGTCACCAGTACAGCATTACCGGCGAGCGGCGCATTAGGTGCTCTGGCAGCACGTAAACCCAGAAGGCCATGCCCGTCGCCGCGGATGAACGACTTTTTTGATAGGTGCGTGCGATGCACGATTTGCTGATTGCCCTGGTTTTCGTCGCCGTGGTAGCTGCGCCCGCTCTTGTGGCGGCCATACCCTTTAAAAATGAGGAAGATGCAACGCCAGAGAGCCACGCCGAAAGCGTCGATCTCGCCGCTTCATCTCCCTCAGCCAGCCGGTGACATCCTTTGCCGCAGGAACGCCGACGCCATCGCGCCGGCGCGGCAGGCAATCCAGCTTTGCCCCCAACAGGCCATGGCCGGGACCCACCAAGGGGTGATTCCTTTCCATGTGCCACGGCGGTATCGTCCAAAGCGTTGCTTCCAGAACGGCTGTAGTCCGGAGTCGTAGCCAAAAAGTCGACGCGCCCGTCCCCGGGGTACCAATGACCGCATTCGTCGTTGGGGTGGGATAGCAGGAGCGTTCACAAAGAGGCCACAAAGCTTCCGGCTTTTGCCGTAGATCCGCGCGGCCGCCAAGGCCGGCTATTTGGGGGAGGATCTTGAAGTGAAGGACCTTGTCTTCGAACTGATCTTGATCGTTTCGCTCATCGTGCCTGTGATCGCAACCTCCATGCAGCCCATCAGGGCCATGGACGTCAACCGCATTGACCTGCTCAGGAGATTTCGGCGCCGCGTTTGAAGCTGCATCTGCGCTCGGCGGGCGCCGCCGCATTTCCACCCTCCCCAGGTCTGCGTATCCATCTCCGCCTGCTTTCTCTCGTCCCGCCTCCTTTTTCTGAACTTGCCTCCGGGCCTGAAGGCCGGAGCGCCGGCGATCCCGGATTCAGTGGCCTGAAGGCCACTGCTTCCCTCCGCCTGAGGTCCGTCGAAGAGTAGCAACCGAAATTGCACCCCAGGCGGGTAAACGGCGGGATTTCCGCTGATTCGGGCCTCCGGCGCTACGGGTGGTCTCCGGGCAGCTCCTTCTGGCGTGAGCCAAATCACATCGCTGACCCCCTCCTCCGGTTGACCATGGCAATACAGACTCGTATCGTTGAAGCAGGCTCATCATGAAAGTTCCTCAGAATACTCTCCGGATCAGCATTGCCGTGGTGATCATTCTCGGCACCATCGGCTGGCTCGCATACACGGGTTACGGCTCCAGCAAGAGTTACTACGTCACCATCGCCGAGCTGAACAAAATGGGTGATAAGGCCTACCACAGCAATCTGCGTGTCGAAGGCTTCGTGGAACCCGGTTCCATTGAGCAGAACGGCACCCACGTAGACTTTGTGCTGAACGAATTCGAGAGCCACTCGCCCAAGGCCGCCCAGGGCCGTGTGCTCAAGGTGAGCTACAAGGGATCGGAACCGCCGCCCGACACGTTCAAGGACGATGCACAGGCTCTCGCCGAGGGAACCTTCGGCCGCGACGGCGTCTTCCACGCCACCACGCTGCAGGCCAAGTGCGCCAGCAAGTACGCGCCCGCGCAGCCCGGAACCACGCCGGCTCCTGCGTCGACCAAGCCCGCTACGGCGTCCGCCGCACCGCCCGCTTCGCCAACCCAGGCCGCCACCAACTGAAGGAATGAACGCCAGCCCATCCGCGTCAGGCAGTGCGGCCCTTTGCGCGCGGCTCGATCAGGTCTCGAAACTCTTTGGCGCCTTTGCCGCGCTGCGCCAGGTTTCTCCCGATCTCGAGCCCGCCCGATGCTATGTGCTCCTGGGTGAAAACGGCGCGGGCAAATCCACGCTTTTGCGCATTCTGGCCGGCCTGCTTCGGCCCACCCACGGCTCGGTCCGTGTCTTCGGCGACTCCGAACCGCACCAGGTGCGCGCGCGCATCGGTTACATGAGCCACGCCCCCATGCTCTACGACGAGCTCACTGCGCAGGAGAACCTTCACTACTTTCGCAGTCTCTATCCCGGCCGCGCTTGCCTCACGCCCGCTGAAGCGCTGCGCCAGGTCGGCCTCGATCCCGATCTGAACCGCACGCTCGGCCAATACTCGCAAGGCATGCGCCAGCGCACGTCGCTGGCACGGGTTCTTCTGCCCGTCCCTGAGCTTCTGCTTCTCGACGAGCCGTTTTCAAACATGGATATCGAGAGCGCGCGCCAGATGGTGGAGTTACTGTCAGGATTTCGGCAAAGCGATCGCACCATCGTGCTGACCACGCACCAGCGCGATCTGGCCGCGCCCATCGCCGACTGGGTGCTCACCCTTCATGCCGGCCGCGTGGCATCGTTTGAGCCGGGGTCTCCGGAGTTGCGCTCGCCCGCTGCGGGCCGCGGCCAGAGCGGCGCCGCCACCGGGAGCGTGCTGCGATGAAGACCAAC
>JASHYS010000431.1 GCA_030042915.1 Acidobacteriaceae bacterium | reverse complement strand
ACGCGCTCAACGCATTTTCGGCCATCTTGATCAGCCTGGCGGGAATTATCTATATCAGTGCGGCTTACTTCTTCAGGGCAGAACGACTGCTCGGCGTGGCAGGCCGCCCGCTGCCGAAAATGCGCGGCGCGATCGTCCATCTAACCCTGCCCAACATGCCCAACACCATCTTTTATGCTTTTCAGGGGCAGATCGCGCTGCTTCTGATTACGATCTTCGGCCACACCGCTGCGGTAGCCGGGGTTGGCGCGCTTGCCCGGCTGGGGCAAATTTTTATTCTTCTCACGCAGATGAATGGCTTGCTGATCGTGCCTTATTTCGCCAGGCTTCCCGAAACCGCTTTGAAGAGGAATTACCTGGGTGCGCTTGCGGTGGGCGGAGCCTTCTGCGCATTGTTGATCGCTTTTGCAGGCTACCTGCCACAGGCATTCCTCTGGATCCTCGGACACAATTACAGCGGGCTGCGCTACGAAGTTTTGCTCATGATGGCCGGCAGCGCCATTACTTACTTTGGCGGAGTGATATGGGCGATTCACAACGCACGCCGCTTCGTTTACTGGTGGCCCGGCGCCATGACCATCATTTTCACTCTGGCTGTGGAGGTGGCATTTATTGTGAAGGTAGACCTTTCCACCGTGCGCGCTGTGCTGGTTTTGAATCTGGCCACGGCGGCAGTGGCGCTGGTGATCAACCTTCTGACCGGCATTTACGGCTTTGTACGCGGACCGCGGAAAACGGCAACCTTTTCGCCGCTGCCATCAGGAAGCGAATATGTCTAGTTCTTCCGGCGTGAACTCCGAACCCGGCACAGCGATTTGTACCCTCTTTGAGGGGGATTACCATCTTGGCCTGGCTGCCCTGGTGAACTCCCTGGTGCGCGCGGGCTATGCAGGAACGGTTTGGGCGGGGTACCGTGGAGCGCTTCCGCCCTGGCTAACTCAGCTCAGGCGGCTGGATGCGCCGGGCGAAGAATACGTGGTCGCAGATCAAGTCCGCCTGGCCTTCCTGCCGATTGACACGGCCTTGCATTTCACAAATTACAAACCCCGGTTTATGCTGGATCTTTTCGCCGGGCCGGCGTGCGATTGCGAGTATTTATGGTATTTCGATCCGGACATTTTTATTCGGTGCAAGTGGACATTTTTTGCAGACTGGCAGCAAAACGGGATTGCCTTATGTCAGGAGATCACCAATAACATACTCCCTGCGGATTCCCCGCTGCGCCATAAATGGATGAGGATAGCCGAAAGGATTGGCTTGGATGATCCCCGGCCTCTCGATCACTACTTCAGCGGCGGCTTGGTGGGTGTTTCTGCAGCGCATGCAAACTTTCTTCATCTCTGGAGGAGATTTGTCGAACTATCGGAGACAGAAGGTTGCGATCTTAATACATTTCGAGTGGGCACCCGGGAGATGCCTTTCTTTGGGAGTGATCAGGATGCGCTGAATATAGCTGCGATGTACACCGACTATCCCCTGACAACCATGGGGCCCGAGGCCATGGGGTTGGTGCCTGGCGGGTTTACCGTGTATCACGCGGTTGGGCCAAAACCGTGGCGAGCTTCGTTTCTTAGAAGGTCGCTCTCCGGTGAGCCGCCCACGGGGGCCGATAAATTTTATTTCACGCAGGTGTCCGATCCCATTCGCGCATACTCGCCGCTGCAATTGCGTATGAAGCGCCTGGCTTGCTCGATCGCCGCATTGGTTGGCCGCTTTTACAGCAGGCAATAAGCTGCGCCTCAAGCCATTTCTCACTTTTATCATTGGAACTCAGAGATAGCGGGGGAAGTCTCAATGAGATGGCTGCGGTCAATTTATTACGACGGATTGCTGTTTGTTGCAAACAGAGTTATTGCGCATATACCGAGCCATTCCTGTCGGCTTTTTTATTACCGGCACGTGATGAAATTCTCAATCGGGCCATGCAGCTATATTTTTATGGACGCATGGTTCGATACGAAAGGCAAGAACAGCTTTGTGATGGGGCACCATAGCGTGATCAACCAGAAGTGCCGCTTGGACAATCGGGGCGGTATCGCGATTGGTAACAATGTGGCCATCTCGGCAGAAGTTTGCATACTCACGGCTGATCATGACGTGCAATCGCGGGAGTTCCAGGGACGCGTGCGCAAAGTGACGATTAACGACTATGTATTCATAGGTACCCGGGCGCTGATTCTCCCGGGGGTTACGATTGGAGAGGGTGCGGTGATCGGAGCTGGTTCGGTTGTAACAGCAGACATACCGGAGTTCACCATCGTCGCGGGCTCTCCGGCCAAGCAAATTGGAAAGCGGAACCTCCAATTGTTTGAATACGACGCGGGTTATTATCGCTGGTTTCATTAATGCGCGTGGAGGGTCGCAAGACAGGGCCAATGCAGGTTCACATTCGCATGCGCTGCTCTTTGGCTACGCTTCAAACAGCACTACCTGCGGGGCACGAATCAGGCATTTTGAAGCCGACGTAATGAGGAACGATTTATGGCGAAAGTTGCTTTGATTACCGGAATCACGGGCCAGGACGGAGCATACCTGGCGGAGTTGCTGCTGGGCAAGGGCTACATTGTGCACGGCATCAAGCGCCGGTCCTCGTCGTTTAACTCCGCGCGCATCGACCACATCTACCAGGATCCCCATATTCCCGGCGCGCATTTTCAGATCCATTACGGCGACATGACCGACTCCACGAATCTGATTCGCATCATCCAGGCCGTGCAGCCCGACGAAATCTACAACTTGGCCGCGCAAAGTCACGTGCAGGTGAGTTTTGAAACGCCCGAATACACGGCAAACGCCGACGCCACCGGTGCGTTGCGCGTTCTCGAGGCCATCCGGATTCTCGGCTTGGCGTCGAAAACTCGCTTTTACCAGGCTTCGACTTCGGAGATGTACGGGAATGTGCAGGAGATCCCGCAGCGCGAAACCACACCGTTTTATCCGCGCAGTCCTTACGGTGTGGCCAAACTTTATGCTTACTGGATCACAGTGAATTACCGCGAAGCGTACGGGATGCATGCGTCCAATGGCATCCTGTTCAACCACGAGAGTCCCATCCGCGGCGAGACCTTCGTCACGCGCAAGATTACTCGCGCTGTAGCCGCCATTCATCTGGGCGTGCAGAAAGTGCTGTACATCGGAAATCTCGACGCCCAGCGCGATTGGGGCCACGCCCGCGACTACGTCGAAGGCATGTGGAGAATGGTGCAGCAGCCGGAGCCCGGCGACTACATTCTGGCTACCGGAGAAACCCACAGCGTGCGTGAGTTTATCGAGTTGGCGTTTTCCAAGGTCGGGCGCAGCGTTTCCTGGCAGGGCAAGGGCGTCGAGGAGGTCGGAATCAATACTGCCACAGGTGAAGCGCTGGTGAAAATCGATGCCCGTTATTTCCGGCCCACCGAGGTGGACTTTCTCCAGGGCGATCCCTCCAAGGCGCGCCGCGTGCTGGGCTGGGAGCATACTGTGACCTTTCCTGAGCTGGTTTCGGAGATGGTGAACGCCGATCTGGAGGTCATTGCGCGCGAATACCATGTGAAGGCAGTGCATCATGAGTAACTTCGCGCTTGCCGGGCGCCGCGTTTGGGTGGCCGGGCACCGCGGCATGGCCGGATCGGCGATTGTGCGCCGGCTGGAGCGCGAAAAATGCCAAATCGTCACGGTGACGCACGCCGAGCTCGATCTTTTGCGTCAGGTTGACGTGCACGCATGGCTGGCCGCCAACAACATCGACGCCGTCTTTCTCGCCGCGGCCACCGTGGGCGGTATCCTGGCCAACTCCACGCGCCCCGGAGACTTTTTATACGACAACCTGGTGATCGAGACCAACGTGATCCACGCGGCCAAAAGCGCCGGCGTGAAAAAGCTTCTGTTTCTCGGCTCCTCCTGCATCTACCCACGCCTGACCGAGCAGCCGATGCGGGAGGAGGCGCTGCTGACCGGCCCACTGGAGCCGACCAACGAGTGGTACGCCATCGCTAAGATCGCCGGCATCAAGTTATGCGCCGCCTATCGGCGGCAACACGGCTGCGATTTCGTCTCCGTGATGCCCACCAATCTCTACGGGCCTGGAGATCGCTATGACGCGCAGGAAGGACACGTGGTTGCCGCGCTCATCATGAAGATTCACGCCGCCAAGGAGGCCGGCAGCCCGACGGTTGAGCTGTGGGGCAGCGGAACGCCGCGCCGCGAATTTCTTTTTTCAGAGGATATGGCCGACGCCTGCGTCTTCGTAATGAAGAATTACTCCGGCGAGCTGTTCCTGAATGTCGGTACCGGGCGCGATATGAGCATCCTGGAGCTGGCCGAGCGGATTGCCGGAGTTGCGGGCTGGAAGGGAACCTTCACCTTCGATCGGTCGAAGCCCGACGGGATGCCGCGCAAGGTGATGGACGTGAGCCGGCTGCGCGCGCTGGGTTGGACCGCTGCCACCGATTTCGAAACAGGATTGAAGGAGGCATACCGCTGGTATGTCGACAATATGGTTTCTCAGGGCGGGGGCTTTAGGAAATAATTGAAGCAGTCATGAGTTCTTCCCTCCGCCCACGCGAACGCACGGTGCACCAGATTGCCGGCGGCGCGGACGATAACCCCTACCTGCGCGACTCGTTCGGCTGGAAACACAAACTGGCGCGCCTGCTCTGGCAAACGGCCTATCTCCTGCTCTACCGTCCTTCGCCACGGCCCATGCATGCGTGGCGCTCCATGCTGTTGCGTATCTTCGGCGCCAGAATGGGGCGGGGTTGCCACTTCTATCCCAGCGGCAAGGTGTGGGCGCCGTGGAACCTCGTCTGCGAGGACTGCTGCACGCTGGCCGATCAGGCTGAAATCTACAATCCCTCTCTTATCTATTTAGAATCCCACTGCATCGTCTCGCAACAGGCGTACATCTGCGGGGCGACCCACGACTATAACCATCCTGACTTTCCCATGGTCTCTTACAGCATGCGTCTGGGCGCATATTCAT
>JASHYS010000049.1 GCA_030042915.1 Acidobacteriaceae bacterium | reverse complement strand
TCCAGCGGCCAACCCCGTGTGATGGTCACGCCATCGCCATCCACAATCGGATAGAGAACGGGCTTCTTGAGCGTCGCGGGCCAGATGTACGACGTAAACGGCTGCCCATCAACGGTGATGTCGACGCGACGGTTGGCCGCGTCCGAAACCACCTGCACGCCTTTGGATGGAGGGGCAGCAAGGACGGCACTCGAGATTGCAAATAATGCAAGCGCAGCGGGAATCGGCGCACGTCGGACCGCATGAATCATCAATGATCCCCTTTTCGGAGTGGAGGCATGAAGCGAAGGGGCACGACTTCAGTCGTGCCATTAGCGTGAGGCGATCGGGCGGCTTTAGCCGTTGCCTGCTTTTGCATCCTAAGAAAAGCAGAACCGAACGGATACTCAGCTGCCATATTCGCAATCCCGGCTTTTACAGGGTTGTTGTCAATGTAATCCCTGTGTTGTTCAAAGCTGCTCTGGCTTAGCACCTGAACATCGGAGAATCCGCGCTGCCAAATCTCGCCACGAAACCCCAAGTCACGATTGGCGCGAATTGAGAAATTTCCTTTGATCAATTGCATGGCTTTTTCAATGCTCATTCTTGCCGGGACCGTGATGAGAAGGTGCACATGGTTGGGCATGACGACAAAGTGATGAACGACAAAACGCTTAGCCCGCATTTGGTCGCGCAAGACTTCGATCAGGAGATTTGCCATGCGCTCAGTCTGAAACAAGTTTCTTCGGCCAGCTGTCTGCGTCGAGACGAAGAATTGCCGAGGAATTGCCGAGGCATTTTTGGGATCCGATGACCGTGCCGGTTTTGACATATCAGGGGCTAAAGCCCGCCTTGCTTGTTGGCTATCACCGGCACGGCTCAAGCCGTGCCCCTTCGCTTCGTACCTATGCTCTGGCCGCCAGTGTTAAGGCCCTGCTCCTTCGCTCCATGGCTGCGCACCGTTTCCCTCAGTCCCTCGATCGCTCAGTCCCTGGTCCCTGTTTTCTGTTCCCTGTTCCCTAGTCTCTGACTCAAGCGAACACTTCACCGCCGGCCATCACCTGCTGCGTCTTTTCGTCGAATGTCACCTTCTTGCCCGTGTAAATGGCGGCCACGTTCATGCACAGCGCGATGGAGTGGCTGTAGCCGGCATCGATGGGTGCATTGGGCGTTTTGCGCGAGCGCACGCATTCCATCCAATTGCGCATGTTGGCTCCGGTCTGCGGATCGCCATGCACACTGGTGTTGGCATCGGTGTCCATGCTCTCAGTTTTTTCAACCAGCGAAAAACTGGGCAGCAGGTTGGCCTCCATGTGCATTTCCGCCGCCGATCTGGCCGAGAGCCCGCCGGTCGGCGTGACTGTCTGCTTATCCATGTCGATCATGCCGCCGTTGGAGTAATAAAGCTCTTTCACCCCGCCCGCGGAATTGGTGAAGCGCGACGTGTACTGCACCTGGAAGCCCTTGCTCAGGTCGTCGAGCGGGCCGTAGTCGAAGACCGCAGTCATGGTGTCCCAATTCTTGCGCCCATCCTTCCACAGGTAGATGCCGCCATTGGCCACGCACGAGCGCGGATGCGGCAGCCCGGTGAACCAATGCACGGTGTCGATCTGGTGCACCAGCCACTGATCGGGAATGCCCGACGAGTACGGCCAGAACAGCCGGAACTCATGATACTTGCGCGCGTCGAACGGCTCGTAGGGATGATTGATGAGATAGCGCTTCCAGTCGGTGTCCTCTTCCTTGAGCAGCGGCACCACGTCAGGACGGCGCCAGCGGCCGGGTTGGTTCACGTTCCATGTCATCTCCACCATCACAATGTCGCCGAACTTGCCTGACTGGATGTATTCGGCGGCCTTTTGATACGCGGGGGTGGAGCGGCGCTGCGTGCCCACCTGCACAATCTTGCCCGTCTTTTTTACCGCCGCGCGAATCTTGCGGGCGTCGGCCATGGTGTGCGCGATGGGCTTTTCCACGTACGCGTCGCGTCCCGCTTCCACAGCCTCGGCCCCATGGTAGGCGTGCTGGAAATCGGCCGTGGCAATAATCACCGCGTCCACATCCTTGCGCGCGTAGAGTTCGTCGTTATTGCGTACCGCATCGACGGAATAGCCGCAGAGCTTTTGGATGTAGGCCGTGCCGTCTTCGCGCCGCATCTTCCAGATGTCGCTCACGGCCACGATGTGGAAGTTGAGATCCGCCTCGTGCTGATGGAATGCAGGCAGGTCGCCCTGCTTCATGCGATCGCCGCAACCCACAATGCCCACGCCTACGCGGTCGTTGGCCCCCATTACCTGCGCGTAGCTCCTGGCATTCATTGCCATCGCGGTGCCGGCCAGCGCGGCTCCGCCCGCTTTCAAAAACTCTCTGCGATTATTCTGATTCGATTCCATGATGTGTTCCTCTATGAGTTGGCTTGCAGGTGGAATTGTACTTCCAGGCAGTTTGCGAGAAAAGCCGGCAGCCGCTGAAAGGCAGTTGCCATCGCAAAGTAATTGGGCGCCCCGCGAAGAGCGCCCAGGGTCGAACGGCAGCTCGCGTTCAGCTGGTTAGAAGATGATCTTGAGCGCGCCCTGGAACACCCGGGCGGCGTTGGCTGTTGATGATATCTCACCAAAGGTTGAAGACGTCAGGCTCGCGCCCGGGTTACTGAAGTCAGGATGGTTGAGCACGTTGAATGCCTCCAGCCGGAAGTCCAACGCCAGATTCTCGTGAGCCGCGCTAATCGGAAACAGGCGCGAGAGTTGCGAGTCGAACTGAAGGAATTTGGGCCCATAGAGGGCGTTCTTGGTCACGTCGCCGTATGTTCCCAGCGCCGGGCAGCCGGCGGCCGTGGCCGAAGCGCACCCGGCGGTTTGCCACACTTGTTGATAAGCCCCTGGATTCAAGTATTCGCGAGTGGATTCGCCCGCGATTTTGCGGATGGTCACCTCGGCGTATGGACTGACCCCGGCCACCCGGTTCGGACGGTCGTTGCCGGTGTCGGTGAGGGAGTTGTCCTGACCCGAGGTTACGTTGATCACGCCGCCGGTGGAGATGTGGATAAGCGGCGCCAGTTCCCAGCCGTTGACGACCCACTTGAGGGCGGGGTTCTGGAGGCTGGTGAAGTTGCTCTTGGCTACCAGCGAGACGTTCTCGATGAATCGGTAATCCTGGCCGCAGGGGCCGTAATCCGCGCTGGGGTCCTTGAGATTCTGAACGCTTGTCCCGGCCAGATCGCCTGCGGAATCTTCAATGTCGAAACATCTCGACCAGGTCCAGTTGGCGAACATGTTGAAAGTACTGGAGAGGCGATGGTTGATGCTGGCAACCAGGCCGTTGTAGTCGCCCATGGCTTCGTCGCTCACAAACACGGAACCGCCCCCGCCACCTTCATACTGGTTGCCGCCGCTCGGGTTTCCGGCAGCGTTCACGCCACTGGGGTTGTCGACGGTGAGCTGGAACCGTGAAGTATAGTTTTTGGTTGTCGAGCAGTTGGCTCCGGCAGCGCCCGGCGTCACTGCCGCGGGTCCCGTGGTCACGATTCCGGTGCAACCCGTGCCACCGGCTCCCCATTCACCAGGGATAAAGACGGCCGGGTTAAAGGCCAAGCCGATTGGTTCGTGACGCGAGGTGTTGCCGATGTAGTCGAGCATGGCCTGCCAGCCGTGGCCGAACTCATGCTGCACGCTGAGGGTCCACTGCATGGTGTAGGCAGGCAGGAAGTGCGGCACGGTGACGATGTATTGCGACTGCGCGAAGTACAGCGCCTGTGACGGCGTGGGGACGGCCGGCTGCGGGAACGGGCTGGTGGTGAATTCTCCGGTGGACCAGGGAGCGGCAAAAGGAATCGGCCCCGACGTCGAGGTCTGCACGTTGGTGACGGCCGTGGCGAAGGGCGGGTTCTGCTGATTGCGCTGGCTGGTGAAGAAATTCGGGTTGTCCCACATCAGGGCGCCGCCGGCGCGGACCACGGTCTTGCCGTTGCCGAACGGGTCGAACGACACGCCCAGGTTCGGCGAGAACTGGTCAGGGTGGTTATTGGTGAATTGCCGGCTAACGCCCTTGTCGCCGTAGTACATTGCGCCGGCTGGAGCGTTGGGATAGACGCTGCTGATGGTGTTGGAAAGGAAGTCGGCCATGTTGAATTCAAGGCCGCGGTTGAAGTAGTCAACGGGATAGAATTCGGGGCCCCAGCGCAAACCAGCGACGATCGTCAGCCGCGGAGTGACGTGATAGGTGTCCTGAGCATAGAGACTCGGAATCGGCCCGCGCAGCGCATTTTGCTGCTTTTTGCTCTGCTGGAACGCACTTCCCCCTCCCAGCGTCCCCTCCAGGAAATCGAGGTTCTGATCGCCGATGGTGGGGCCGCCGCCGGGTCCGCTGCCGCTGTATTCCCCGGTGAACGTGAAGATGCCGTTGCCTTCGTACACATTACCGATGTTGAGCTCGTTTTGCACCCATTCGCCGCCGAACGCGATCTGGTGCTTGCCGCGCACCCAGGTCACGTCATCGTCGATGGCCCCGGTGTTGTCGTTGAAGTGGGCCAGCGAGTTGGTGCCGCCGCCGATCGAGAACTTGCCTTCAGACATTTGCAAGCCGTTGGGCACGAATTGAAAAACATTGACGCCCAGATCTGCGGCGTTGATGTCGTTGGACGCGTATCCGCGATCGTCGATGCGCCGCAGAATCGAAAGGTGGGCCGCATTCACAACATTGGGAGTGATGGTGTAGGCGTCGCCCAGCACAAAGGTCTGCACCCGCTCCGGGTTGTTTCCGTATTGGGTGGTGATGAGGATGTTGGTTGGATCGAAGTAGGCAGGGTACCGGTAGCTGTCGATGAAGTAACGGCCGTAGATGTTCTGCTTGGAGCTGACCGTGTAATCAACCCTGGTAACGAAACTGTTGTCGGTAACCAGGTACGGAATGGAGTAGTACACATACCCGCAACCATCCGGATCCAGGGCCGGGTTGATGGG
>JASHYS010000048.1 GCA_030042915.1 Acidobacteriaceae bacterium | reverse complement strand
TCCAGCGGCCAGACCTGTTCCTCCACCCCGGGGTCCTGGGGCACCCGGCACTAGCAGGAACGATGGCCCGCCTCGAAGCAGTTTCAATGCTCCCGGAAGATTTGCATGGACGCGGTGAATAAAATCGGCTCAAAGGTGGTTGAAAACGTGGTTCAATGCGAGTGGGTCCCGATGTAATCCTTACGCGAGGAGGGTGGCTGATGAGCCAGAGAGAGTATCTTCAGCAACGCTGGGAAGCAGAACGCCCGGCATTTCATCGTGTGATGCATGCACTGCCTACTGCCCACTTTGCCTACACACCGCACGAGCGTTCGCCATCGGCAGCGCAAATCGTGTGGACTCTTGCCCTGGAGGCGAGGCTCTGCGGCGAGCTGATTGACAAAGGTGAGAGCAACTGGGAACCGAGCCCGCCACCCGCTGATGGGGATTCGGTGGTCGCTGCGTGGGAGCGGCATAGTGCCGAGTTAGGCGATCGGATTGGACGGCTGGATGAAGCGGCATGGCAGCACAAGGCCCGGTTTCTGGTCCAGGGCAAAGTGGCGTGGGAGGCGCCCCTGGGCGAGCTGCTGTGGTTCATGTTCTTCGATTCCATTCATCACCGCGGCCAATTGAGCACCTACATTCGCCCCATGGGCGGAACGGTGCCGTCGATCTATGGGCCGTCGGGCGACAGCTCGGGCGCGTAAGGAAACCGGCCCGGAGGTAGTCTCCGCATGCTGGAAACCATCGGCCACTACCGGGTGAAGCAGAAGATCGGTCAGGGCGCCATGGGGGTGGTGTACGAGGCATGGGACGACCGACTGCAGAGGCCTGTCGCCATCAAAACCATTGAAGAAGCCAATGAAGACAGCGCCGCGCGCGCCCGATTCTGGCGCGAAGCAAGATCCCTGGCTTGCATCAATCACCCGAATGTCTGCCAGATCTACGACGTTCTGGAGGAACGCGGCCTTCTTATCCTGGTGATGGAATTGCTTGCCGGTCATTCTCTCGCCGATCAGCTGCGGCGAAAGACGATCGACGCTCGCGAGGCGCTGGAGATTGTACGGCAGGTACTGCGCGCCCTTCAGGCTGCGCACGATCTGGGGATCGTTCACCGCGACTTGAAGCCTTCCAATGTGTTCCTGACGCAACATGGCGTGAAGTTGCTGGATTTTGGCCTGGCCCGCACAACGAACGCCACGCTGAGCGGAGATCCGGATCGGACCGCGTCGGCGGATTCCATGGCTGGGGCTGTAGTTGGAACGCCCAGCTACATGTCGCCGGAACAGGCAAGCGGGTTGCCCGTGGGACCGTCGTCGGACATTTTCTCAATGGGCTGTATCTTCTATGAGTTGCTGACCGGCAAACGGCCCTTTGAGGGAAACACTGTGGTGGATGTTCTTTACGCGGTGTGTCACCATAATCCGCCGCCTCTGAGCGGGTCACGCGAAATCGAAGCTGTCGACCAGATCATTCACCGGGCCCTGGCAAAGCAAAGCGGGGATCGTTACGCCTCAGCGCGCGAAATGCTGGCGGCGCTCGACGTAATTACGCTTTCCGGAATGACAGCCGTTGCGCCACGAACACGCACGGTATCGCGGATCATCGTGCTGCCGTTCCGCGCCCCAAAGAGCGACGAAGGCACGGATTTCCTGACGTTCTCTTTGCCTGAGGCCATCGGCAATTCGCTTTCGGCCATCAATAACCTCATCGTGCGGTCGAGTTTTGTTGCAGCACGGTTCGAGGGGCAGCCGGACCCCAAACGTGTGGCTATCGAGGCCGATGTGGACGCGTTCCTCACGGGTTCGCTGCTGCGCGTCGGCGATCGCTTCAGACTCACATGCCAGCTGATTGAGGCGCCCGGCGGCACAATGCTTTGGTCGGAAACGGCGGACTCCTCGCTAAGCGATCTGTTTAATGTTCAGGACGAATTGTGCGAACGTATTCTGCGGTCGGTGCAGGTTCCGCTCGAAGAGCGCGAGGGCCGCGCCTCGCGGCGAGACGTTCCAGCTTCAGCCTCGGCCTACGAGTGTTACCTCCGGGCGAACCAAATCGCAGCCGTGCGCACACTGGATAACATGAGCATCGCACGCGATCTCTACCTTCACTGTCTGGATGAGAGTCCCGGTTACGCACCGGCGTGGGCGCGGCTCGGCCGCATCTACCATTTCCTGGGAAAATTTGGCGACGATATTCATGGCAATGAGGAGCGATCAGAAGAGGCTTTCAATCGTGCATTTGCGCTGAACCCCGATCTGGCCATTGCTCACAATTTTTCCACGCCCGCCGAGTGCGATCAGGGCCACGCGAAGAGGGCGATGGTGCGTTTGCTGGAGCGAACCCGCTTCCGCCGGAATGACGCTGAGCTATTTGCGGGTCTGGTTCAGGCCTGCCGCTATTGCGATGAACTGGACGCCTCGATTGCCGCTCATCTCCGTGGACGTCATCTCGATCCTCACCTGACCACCAGTGTCGCGCATACCTATTTTCTGTTGGGCGATTTTGCAGGCACAATCGAGTTCTACGGAAAGAAAGGCGGTTATTATCTCGATTGCGCTGCGCTGGCGGCCATGGGGGAGAACGAGAAGGCGCTCACGATGCTCAGTGAGCGAGAGCGAATCGGGGGCGCTACCGGCGCAGTGAGAGCTGTGATGCGCTCGCTGCGCGCCTACCTTGAAGGCAACAGGGAAGAATGTCTTGACGCGATTGTGAGTGCCGAGGATACCCTGCCTGCTGACCCGGAGAT
>JASHYS010000430.1 GCA_030042915.1 Acidobacteriaceae bacterium | reverse complement strand
GGCGTGAGCATGAAACGATAGCTGGCCATGGCGCCAAAGCCGCGGTTGGAGTGAACCTGCACGTCGGTAGAGGAGGCGATAAAAGGAGGAATAATCGTCTGCCCGCTGATGCTGATGTCCTGGCGGCTTTCCTGAGCGCGGCCCACGGCCACAAACGCGGCCAGCAGAGCTGCTAAAAAGGCAATCTTCTTCATTCGATCCTGATCCTCGCGGCTGCGCAACCAAGCGGTTGGCACGAGCTGGTCTGATTCCGGCGCGCCGGTTAGGGTCCGGGCTCCGCTCTCAGCATTGTAAATGGCCGGAACGGGCCGGAGGGTCCATCCTATGCGATGGGCGTGACGCGGCAGCTTCTGGCTCTTAGACGCGGAGAACAGGGAACAGGGATCAGGCAACAGGGAACAGGAAACAAGAAAACAGGCCGCGAAGGCGGGGATGCAAAGATGCCCGGCGAGGAAAAGTATCATACGTCGTAATGCACCGTTCCGGCCTTGCCCCGCAGCTCAGCCGGGCGCTCTTGTCGAAGGAGTTATGGTGGAACCGTTCCGGATTCATGTTGCCGATGACGTGCTCGACGATTTGCGGGAGAGGTTGCTCCGCACCCGATGGCCCGATCCGGCGCCCGAAGTCGCTTGGAAGCAGGGCACTGACTTGGAC
Organism: Acidobacteriaceae bacterium; assembly: GCA_030042915.1. Next base: position 4,113 of record JASHYS010000430.1, on the reverse strand, counting down.
TGGCTGCAGGGTCTCGTCTCCTACTGGGCTGATGAGTTCGATTGGCACAGGTGGGAGCAGAGGCTCAAGGCGCTCGACCATTTCATGTGGGAAGGTACGCACTTTGTGCGCAGGCGCGCGGCATCGGGCCGGGGTTTGCCGCTCATTCTCACGCACGGTTGGCCGGGCAGTTTTCTCGATTACATTGACATGCTGCCCATGCTCGAGGATTTCGACGTGATGGTGCCGTCGCTGCCCGGGTACGGATTCTCACCGCGCCCGCCGCAGGTGGGCATCAACTACCGATACGTGGCCGAACGCTGGCACCGGCTCATGGCTGCGCTTGGATATTCCCGCTATGGTGCGGCGGGCTATGACTTTGGGGCGGGGGTGACGACCATTCTTGCGCTCGACCACCCGGACGCAGTGATCGGAATTCACCTCAGTACGCTCGAGTCGGACCTTACTCCCATGGTCGACGAGACGGAGCTGTCCGATCCCGAGCGTTCCTATCTTGCGGTAAGCCGCGAGTGGGATTTGACGGAGCGAGGCTATAGTGGGATTCAGTCCACCAAGCCGCAGACCGTGGGCTATGCGCTCAACGACTCGCCGGCTGGGCTGGCTGCGTATATCGGGGAAAAGTGGTACTCATGGAGCGATACCACGCCAGGCAAGGAATTCCTTTGCGCCACTCTCACTTTGTACTGGGTTACGCAAACTATCACATCGTCAATGCGCGACTATTGGGATAACCGCTGGTTCCCGGTGGAGCGCGCCTACGTAGCCACGCCCACGGCATTTGGTGTCTTCGCCCACCAGAAGGTCGCAGAGGGCGAGCCGCCACGCTCCTATCTTGAGCGCGTGTATAACATCCGGCGATGGACGGTGTTTCCGCGCGGGGGACACTTCGCGCCGGTGGAGCAACCGGAGGCTCTTGCCGGAGACATGGCTGCATTTTTCAGCAACTTGCATTGATGCTCGAAATCGCCACTCAGCCTGCCCGCTCTACGTGATAGAAGAACGGCGGGCCATGCATTTTGGCCAGGTTTTTCAGGGTGCGCAGAAAGGCCGTGGCCGCGTAGGAGAGTGTGGCGTTGCGCCGGTGCGCCAGCCGCAGGACGCGGCGCATCTCCAGCTCGTCGACGGGCACGCGTACCAGGTCGCCGGTTTCCAGCTCGCGCGCCACCGTGATGTGCGGCACCAGGGCCACGCCGTTGCCCATGGCCACAAAACGCTTGATGGCTTCGATGGTGGGCAGCTCGATGGGCATGTTGAGCGGCGTCCGGTAGCGCTGGAAGGCCTCAATCACTCTGCGCCGCAGCGGCGAAGCCACGTTGTGGGCGATGAAGGTTTCGTTGCCCAGTTCGCGGATGGAGACACGCTGGGCGCCGGCAAGCGGATGCTGCGGGCTGACGATAAATGCCAGGCTGTCGCCATAGACGGCGATGGTGCGGATCTGCGCGGGGTCGGGACGGAAAGAAATCACGCCCAGCTCGAAGGTGCGCAGGCTGAGTTCCTGGGGGATGCGCGAGGCCAGCATGCGCTGCACGGTGACGGGAATATTGGGAAACTCGCGGCCGAAGGCATCGATGGCCGGCAGCAGATACATGCAGGTGTACTCGTTGGCTGCCAGTTGCAGGTGGCCCCGCTCCAGGTTCCTCAGCTCGTCGAGGGCGCTGGAGGCCTCGCGGCGCAGGGCTAGCAGACGCAGCGCGTAATCGTGTAGCAGGGCGCCGGCGGCGGTGAGCGAACCGTCGCGTGCCGGGCGGTCGAAGAGGGCTTCGCCTACGGCCTTTTCCAGCTTGCGAATGACCTGGCTGACTGCAGGCTGGGTGCGGTGCAGGCGCTGCGCCGCACGCGAAAAGCTGCGCTCCTCGGCCACGGCGAGAAAGGTTTCGAGCTGGCTGAGTTCCACGGCATTTCTCCGGAGTGCAGCTTCCAGCTCAAAGCTGCTAGCTCCATCGTGCCTGGTCGCGCCGCATCAGATTCCGTCCCAAGGAGATGGTTCCGCTGCGCAAATCCGTTGGCGCGACCCGCAATGAAAGCTAGAGGCCAGAAGCTAGCAGCTGCTTCTATAAGCAATTCTAATCGAATCCAAAAGAATTATAACTTTGCCTTATGGAGGTGTGATGGGACACAATGGAAGGGCGGACCACACCGGATTCCCCGGCAGGCGAAAACCTATGAGCAGCGACCATGTAGTTTTCTTCGACACCACTCTGCGTGACGGCGAGCAGTCGCCCGGTTGCAGCATGACCACACAGGAAAAGCTGACCATGGCCCACGCACTTGAAGATTTGGGCGTGGACGTGATCGAGGCCGGATTCGCCATGGCTTCGGAGGGCGATTTCGCAGCCATTGCTACCATTACGCAGGCCATCCGCAAGCCGCGCATCGCGTCACTGGCTCGAGCGAAAAAAGAAGACATCGAGATGGCGTCGCGGGCGCTGCAGTTTGCCGAGCGCGCGCGCATTCACGTTTTCCTGGCGTCAAGCGATCTGCACATGGAGTACAAGCTGAAGATCAACCGTGCCCAGGCGCTGGACCTTTGCGGCGAGTCAGTGCGGCTGGCGCGGTCACTGTGCGACGACGTGGAGTTTTCGCCCGAGGATGCTACACGCTCCGACCGCGACTTCCTGGTGGAGATGGTGCGCATCGCAGTGGAAGCGGGGGCGACCACCATCAACATGCCCGACACGGTGGGTTACATGACGCCCGAAGAGTACGGGACGATGTTCCGCGAGGTGCGCGAGCGCGTTCCGGCGATCGGCGAGAAGGGCGTGGTGCTTTCGTCGCACTGCCACGACGACCTGGGGATGGCGGTGGCCAATTCGCTGGCGGCCATCCAGGCGGGCGCGCGGCAGGTGGAGTGCACCATCAACGGCATTGGCGAGCGGGCGGGCAACGCGGCCCTGGAAGAGATTGCCGCAGCGCTTTACGTGCGCGGCGATCGCTACGGCGTGGAAAGCACCATCAAGCTCGACCAGCTTTATCCCACCAGCGAGGTTCTGGGCAACCTGATCACTTTCCGGCCCTCGCCCAACAAGGCGGTGGTGGGCGCAAACGCGTTTGCGCACGAGTCGGGCATCCACCAGCACGGCATGCTGGCAAACCCGCTTTGCTACGAAATCATGACGCCGCAACTGGTGGGCGTGGCCAAGACGAACCTGGTTCTGGGCAAGCACTCAGGCCGCGCAGCTTTGCGGCACCGATTGGAGCAGCTCGGGTTCACGGTCTCACGCGAGGAGCTGCAGCACGTGTACTACCGCTTCGTGGCCTTGGCTGACCGCAAGAAAAACATCTACGATCAGGATTTGATTGGATTGTTGCCGGACGCGATTCGCATGCGGCGCGGCGAGCCTGTGGCAGAGCTGGAGTGAAAAGAGCAGGGGACTGAGGGGCTGGGGGGGCCAAGGGACTAAGAAAAATCTTTCCCGGCGCCGATCGCGCAAAACTTTGAATTGCGAACTACCAACTGGCGACTGCGAAACGAGAGACATGAACTTTGAATTCAAGACTGAATATTGAGGAGAAAAACAGAAGAATGAAGCTGAAGATTCTGGTTACACCCGGCGACGGCATCGGGCCGGAGATCACCGAGCAGGCCATTGCGGTTTTGAAAGAAGCGGTGCAGGCCGGCGGCCACACGCTCGAACTCGACTACAAGCGCATTGGCGGCGTAGCCATCGATCACGACGGCACGCCTCTGCCTGCGGACACGCTGGCCGCCGCGCTCGATTCCGAGGCCGTGTTCCTGGGCGCCGTGGGCGACGACAAATTCAATTCGCTTCCGCCCAGCAAGCGTCCCGAGGTGGGCTTGCTGCAATTACGCGAGGCGCTGGGCGGGTACGCCAACTTGCGCCCTGTTTTCGCGTTCCACGAACTGACCGACAACAGCCCCTTGCGTCCCGAGATTATCGATGGCGCCGACATCATGTTCGTTCGCGAGTTGCTGGGCGGGCTTTACTTCGGCAAGCCGCGCGAGTGGGATCATGCCAAAGGAGAAGCCTGGAACACCATGCGCTACACCCGCGACGAAATTGCGCGCGTGGCCCGCACTGCCTTTCAGCTGGCGCAACACCGGCGCAAGCACGTCACCAGCGTCGACAAGGCCAACGTGCTCGAGGTCTCGCA
>JASHYS010000429.1 GCA_030042915.1 Acidobacteriaceae bacterium | reverse complement strand
ACCTAACCAGCAGCAGGACGAGGACCAGAAATCTTATCAGCAAAATCAGCAGAATCCGCAGCAGGGAAAGAAGGACGTGAAGAAAGAGCAGGACGAGCAGCGGAAGCAAGACGAGCAACGGAGATCGGGAACTCGCTAGACTTGAGTGACATTCCCGTGGCGACAGCGCTCACGTGTTGGCGCCGTTTTGTAATCATGACCTTCTTGGGGTGGGCGGATGTATTCGCCTTTTTCCCGTGAAACATTGAATCCCGGTGGAGCCTACAAGCTCGACCGGGATTTTTCTTGCTGCTTTCGGCAGGCTCGAGCTGCCGGCTAGAAATTAAACGTCACCTTTGCCGTCAACGCGCGCGGCGTCACGTAGTGCGTGCCGCTGAACGTCGACAGGAAGTTGTAAAGCGCATACTTGTTGGTGACGTTGATGGCCGTCAGATCAAGATCGGTCTTGTAGTGTTCGCGGTGGAAGATGTTGGTTTTGCCCAGCGACACATCAAAAAGGTCGCGCGGGGCCACGCGCGGCGGATCGTGGTCATTGTCGCCCTGGTTAATGGCGGGGATGCGAAGCAGGCTGGAGGTAAGCTGCGAGGCCGGGCAGTAGTACGGCGCATCCGGATCGCCGGACAGCGGAGTGCCGAGCAGGTTGGTTCCTGTCGCCTTCACGCCATTGCAGCTCAGGCCGGCCTGGAATTCTTCGTCGGCTGTCAGAGGAAGATAGACTGCGAGATTCGGATTCAGGCCATTCGGAGTCGCGGGAATATTGTTATCGACCAGCAGCACCACGGGCAAGCCGTTGACGATGGCGGGATTGCTCGGACCGCCGGTGATGGTGGGATTTCCGTCGGGCAGGAAGGAGCTGTTGGGACACGCCGTGTTGGGATCGGTGGGGCTATAGCACGGAGTCGATCCGGCGACGAGACCCGAGTCGAAACGCCAATTGAAGCCGCCCCACAAGCCATTCCACCAACCATCGTTGCGGAGTGTGTATTGCAGGTGCGTCTCCTGGTTGAACCGCTCGTCATGATCGATGCGGAACGGATAGTACGCCGCGCTCTGCGTCACACCGCCGGTTGCGCCGGCGCCTGCGATCTGCGGCGGATAGAAGCGCGCCGCCACCGACGACGCGACGAAATAGGCGCTGATGCCATGCGCTTCAGGCATTTCGGCGCGCAACGCATAGCCCGGAATCTTTGAGCTGTGCCAGTCAATGGGGAAGGTGATAGGTGTGTTGCCCAGCACGCTGAAGTCGAATGCGTTGTGCGTGTACTTCCAGATGTACTCGCCGCTCACCACCAGATGCTGGCCAAAGCCCTGCTGCAGGCTGGCATGGAACTCGTTGCGGAAGCCCGGCTCGAGATTTTTCGACACTGCGGTGCCTGTCGTCACGTCGGTGGAGCAAAGGAGCAGCGGCGCGAGCACCGCATTCGCGCAGCCCTGACTGGAGAGCACCAGATTCTCATTGAATGGCGTTTCCAGCGTACGCGCGTAGGAGATGCCCGCAACTGTGCTGGTGGGCTTGACGTGGTACGCGATACCGGCGCGCGGTTCGGCCTGTCGCTGAATCGCCAAACCGTTATAAAAATCGCCGCGCAGACCGAGATTGAAGTCCCAGTTTCCGGTCTTGATCTCGTCCTCGACGTACATGGCCAATATCTTTACGTCGGTATGGCCGAAGAAGTAGTAGTCGCTGCCGCCACGGGTGAGATCGTAAGGCGCGAGCACCGGGAGGTAATTCAGGTTCGCGACAAGGCTGTTGCCAACGCCGCACTGCGATTGATTGGAGTAGCCCGGCTGCGGATCGCCGTAGACTGGGTCAACGCATGGCGAGTTATAGAGGTTCGAAATGATGCCCAGCTTATCGTGCTCGCGCAGAAAGGTCTGGTCATACTCCACGCCGGCCTTGAGGTTATTGATCCCCTTCACGTACGAATAGTCGGAATGAGCCCCCACGTTGGTGAGCGTGCGGTATTGACCCACCGAAGAGGTCTGCAGGTTCGAGGGTCCCAGATCGGCGAGGGGATTGCCGCTGGGGAGGTAATCGTACATGTCCTTGCGTACATAGGCGCCGAGATTAAATACCGAATTGTTGCTGATGACGCGGGTATAAGTGGGCGAGATGTTAAAAGTATCGATCTTTGAGTCCTGATCGGTATTGCCCACGTTGCCGAAAGTGGGGCTGGCGCCCGCGCCGGTGCCGTTGATCACATTCTGGACATTCAGGTTTTCCAGGGCGTTGGGAGTCTGGAACCAGGAGCGGCTGTAGTTCAGGTCCCAATGGAGCGAATCGGCTTGTGAGAAGCTGTAGTCCACGCGGTCGAAGACATTCTCCTCGTTCCCTTTGTCGTGAATGACGACAAACTCCGGCGGATCGAGGAAGCGGCCGGTGTCGAGGCCATCGGCTTCAACAAAGTTGCCCCAGTTTTTGCCGCCATAGGAGAGATCGAACCCTCCACCGCTGGAGCCAAAACTGCCGTATGAGGCGTTGACGTCGCCGGTTGGAGTGGTGACGCCCTGGCCGCTGCGCGTGGTGGCTACAATCACGAGGCTGGTTTTGCCGCCGAACTCGGCCGGAGGCGCGCCGCTGATGACTTCAATGGACTGGATGGAGTTGGACGGTAACTGGTTCGAGAAGACTTTGCTTTGCTGATCGGTGATCTCCTGGCCGTCAATGGCAAAGGAGTTCTAAGCGTGATCGCCAAGGCCGTGGAAAAGACCATTGGAGTCGGCCGCCACGCCCGGGCTGGTTTGTGTCACCAGCGCGCTCAGCGTTGAAGACTGGCTCTCCAAAGGAACCTTGGTGAATTCGTCGCGATCCACGTCGGTGTGGAAGGTGGAAGTGTCCTCGATCAGGTCGCCGCCGCTTTCGACGGTAACGGTTTGGCTGGCGCCGGCGATCTGCAGAGTGAGCTTCAGAGCGCTTCCGACCGAAGAACGGATCTCTACGTCCTGGCTGAGCGGGGCAAAGCCCTTGGCGGTAACGTCGATCCGGTAGGGGTTGAAGGGGACGTTGGAAATACTGAACTGGCCGGTGGCATCGGTGGTTGTGGTGCGCACAAATCCGCTCACGCTGTTGGAAAGATGGACGCTGGCGTTGGGAATGACGGCGCCCGAGGGGTCGCTGACGGTACCGCTTATGGTCCCTGCGTTGCCACTTTGCGCGGAAGCAGAAACCGAGGCAAGCGCCAAGGCGAGCAGTGGAAGTATTCGCCAGGTTGCGCTGCGATGGATGAGCATTTCGAAGTCTCCTGAAGAATGGCTGATGAATGCGAATGGTAAGCCGCGTAGCGTGCTGCCGCGGCGAATTCAGCGCATGGAGAAGAGCATCGGCCCGTAAGAAATCCGCTTGTGGAAATGAGCCGGGGCGCCATCCTTTGATCAATTAGATGGGCGGCGCAGCGTACAAGCAAAGACGGAGAAGATGCCCTAGCAGGAGACGGGGGGTGGGCGAATAAACAGGCGGGACTGACGTTGCCGGGCCACGAACCTAGGCTCGGCCTGGGGAGTCCAGGCTCCCAATTGCACCAGGACGATGGCCGTCGCGGCCACCGCGGCCGGAACCACCGTGTGCATGACAATGCACAGCGGACAGTGGTCAGCATCGGTTTGGCTGGAATGTAAGTGGGCAACCTGGGCTACGGCAAGCAGCGCCAGCAGGACAAGGCACACCATCGCGACGGCTGGGAAAAAGCCTCGCTGCCGGTCGAAATGAGCCTTGAGTCCAGGCAAAAGAATCGCCCCTTCAACCCCTATATTACAAAAGACGCACTAAGTTGGACGAATTACCACGGTAAGAGGTTGCGAGGAAAGCATTTTTCAAAGACACCAGTCACCGGCGCAGTTCGTCTAAACTGTGTTGCCATGGTTCCTTTTGCGCAAGGACGACGCGCGTCTGCGCTTTCGCTGGCTGTTCTCCTGCTTGCGGCTACGGCCATCGTGGGACAGAACAGCCAGGGCACCCAGCCGGCTCAAAATACACCCACCAACAACTCCAAGCCCTTGCCTCTGCAACCGGGCGTGCCCGGAATGGGAAAGAACCATCGCCTGATCCTGAAAGACGGCTCCTACCAACTGGTGCGCGACTACCAGATTGTGGGCGACCGTGTGCGCTACCTCTCGCAGGAGCGTGGCGAATGGGAGGAGTTGCCCGTGGACCTGGTGGACTGGGACGCCACGCGCAAGTGGGAAAAGGAGCACGCCGACCTGGTGGAAGAAGACACCTCGCCGGCCATGAAAGAAGCTGAAGCGATTGACAAAGAGGAAACGGATGAGCGCAACGACCAGAAGGCGCGCATGCCCGAGGTGGCCGCGGGGTTGGAACTTCCCGACGAAGAGGGAGTCTGGGTGCTCGATACCTATCAGGGAACGCCGGAACTGGTGGAGTTAAGGCCGACCGAACTAACAACGAACTCGAAAACCCGGAAAGGGATTGCCGTCCTGAATCCTATGGCGACGCAGCGCGCCGAAATCGAACTGCAGGGATCGCACGCCCGCGTGCACCTGCATGTAAATGATCCGGCGTTCTATCTCTCGCTCGGCGTTGACGACGAAAAGGAGCCGGTCCTGTCGCACCCGTACACCGTTGACACGGCCGGAGTGAAGCCTGCCGATAATGTGAAGCACGGCGCGCATTCGCCGCAATCTGGATTTGCCATTGTACGCGTAGACGAGAGGCAGGCCGTGCGCATCGTGGGCGCCATCAAGGTGAGCGCGAATGGAACCGTAACCCAGGACGAGAACACGATTCCCGCCAAGGTGGAAATAGTGCCCGGCAAGCACTGGCTGAAAATTGTGCCTGCCCAGACTCTCACTCTGGGCGAATACGCGCTGGTTGAAATCCTCTCGCCCAGTGACATCAGCGAAACGGTGTGGGATTTTCGCGTGGACCCGAGGCTGGGCGACAATGCCGGATCGATTGGCCCGATTCTGAGGCAGCCGCGCGATCAATAGAGCTTTGTCGAATCAGGCCCTGGCGGCCTTCGCCGCCTGCCTGCGCCGGCTCACAACAAAATGAGCCAGCAGCAGCGCTGCGCCCAGAGCGGACAGAATCGCATCGGCTGCCGGCATGGCGCGTGGTCCCCAGTGCGCATAGGCGCGGCCATCGAGATACGACATGTAGGCAACAGGAAGGTTGCCGAAGGAGTTGATGATGGCGTAGCGGGCGCTGCCGCTCTTGCCTGAGCCGCCAAGGAATTCCAGACTCACTCCCGTGAACAAGGCATATCCGGCGCCGATGGTGAAAAGGAACAGCACGGTACCGCTGAAATAAATGGCCGGCCGCGCAGGGCCAACGGCAAAGATGGCAGCTGCCGCAGCATTCACCAGTCCCGAAATGGGGAAGGCGATGGAGGCACGTACGCGAACCGGGATCAGAGATGCTATGTATGCGCCTGCTGCAGTCAGCAAGGCGCCGCCGACGCCGTTGACCCAGGCCACCTGCGCCCCGGTCACACCGTAGTCCGTGGCCAGTCCCGGCAAAAGACCGATCAGCGCGCCACTGCAGAGGGGCGCGGTCACGAGCAAAGTATATGGAACGGCCTCCCAGCGAAGAAAAGTCGATTTGAATTCGTGGCCGATGCGCGCCAGCACTTCCGCTGCGCCGCTCTCGCTAACCAATTGCTGCGGCGGCGCAGCCAAAGCGAAAAGTGCAGGCACGATGATCAAGGCGTCGAGGATGAGGCCGAGCGAAGCATAGGAAAAATGCGCGGAAGTAAGTCTGACGAGGACGAAGACCGTGATGGCTCCGAAGGCCAGCGACCCCACTTGATAGAAGCTGCCGGCACGGCGGCGGTTGACTTCGCTTTTGACCGAGCCCATCATGCCGCCGCACGCCGCAGCCACGCAAACGCCCAGGCACATGCCCAAGAACAACAGAACCACTGATCGCGTTGAGCCCAGGCGCGGCTGGCGGAACGCCGCCAGCAGCGTAATCGATGCTGCCAGGGAAGCGGCCATGAGCCAGGTGCGGCGGCGCACAAAGAAATCGGTGAGTGGCGCCCACAGAAAGTAGATGGTGTGCGGAAGAGTGAGGAGCGCGACGATGCTGGCGCTGCGCGCGGGATCGATGCCTTCGTTGCGCAACAGGAACGAAAGCGCGCCGTCCACCAGGCCGATGGCTATCACCGCGGCCGGTGCAATCAGGAAGTTGAAGAGCCAGGAGCGTTCATGCACGCCGGACGGGGTATCTCTCACAACCTGCGCGGGTTCTGCCGGATGCATACGTGCTAAGGTAACATGCGCGCAAAGCTTTCCGGGCAAGCAGAACGCCTGTATCGAATGTGGGATTCCGTGGCCGTTTCAGGTCACGTTACAATTCACCAGAACAATCGGAAAGCGCCGCAACGGGATGCCGACTGACTACTACGAGTTTCTGCAAATCAGTCCCAACGCTGACATGGACACCGTCCATCGCGTTTACCGGTTTCTCGCGGCCCGATTCCATCCCGACAACCCATCCTCCGGTGACGCGGAACAGTTTCGCCTGCTCAAGACGGCGTACGATACTTTGTCAGATCATCATCGGCGCGCCGAATACGATGCGAAACGCAGGCGTGAATCCCCGCAGCCATTCTCGAAAACCATCGACTTTATGGATACGCTCGACGGCGAGTTGAACCGGAGACTGGCCGTGCTTGCTGTCCTGTACCATCGCCGGCGCAGCAACGCCATGATGCCTGAGGTCTCGCTCACCGAAATCGAGGAGCGGATGGGTTTTCCGCGAGATTACCTCGACTTCACGCTCTGGTATCTGCAAAAGAAGGGATACATTGCCAAAGCTGATAACGCCCAATTCACGCTGACTGCCGAGGGTGTGGACTTTGTAGAGAAAAACCGCGTCGACATCCCGACGCTGCAGAGAATGCTGACCAGCGGCGCGAATGGCGCCCCAGAGGTTTGGCCCGCACGGGACCGCCGCGGAGCGGGTTCTGACAGAATCGTCCTTCCCTCATCGATGGATTCGGATTTTGATCGCCGTACAGGCAAACCTGACCGGCGTGTCGGCGCGCCGGATACGCGTGTCTTTAAGACAGAGCGGCGCGTCGGAAATCGGGATCGCCGTGACGGACCACGGGATCGGCGCGCCAAGCCCGATGAGCTGAAACAGATAAACTAGCATTTCCTCTCAGAATCTTCCCATCCATTTCTATTCCCTTGCAGCAATGCCCAGGGCCTTCATCTTGCGATAGAGATGGCTGCGTTCAAGACCCAGCAACTCGGCCGCGTGGCTGATGTTGTTGTGGGCTTCTTCAATCTTTTTCTGAATGTACTCGCGCTCATAGGCGTCACGCGCCTGTTGAAGACTGGAGAAATCCTCGGTGGATCGCGCGCCGGACTTGTGCGTCAGCGGGGGTAGATGCTTGCGTTCGATGCGCAGCACACGCGGATTGAGAATGAGAACGCGCTCGATGACATTCTTGAGTTCGCGTACATTACCGGGCCAGTTGTAGCGGCTGAGGGTCTCAAAAGCCTCTTCAGAGATTTCCATGCGTGGGCGCCCGTACTGGCGGCCGAACTCGAGAAGAAATTCGCGCACCAGCAGCGGAATGTCCTGTTTGCGTTCGCGCAAGGGCGGGACAAAAAACGGCACCACGTTGAGACGGTAAAACAGGTCCTCGCGAAAGTTGCCCTTGGCGTTCTCCTCTTCAAGATTCTTGTTGGTTGAAGCGATAAGGCGCACGTCTACATGCAACGGCTGCGTGCCACCCACGGGCGTAAACATCTGGTCATCGAGGGCGCTCAGGACCTTGGACTGAGTTTTCAGGCTCATGTCGCCCACTTCGTCGAGGAAGAGCGTTCCGCCGTCGGCGCGCTCAAGCGTACCGCGCTGCTCGGGTGGGCCGCCTGGTTGCGCGCCGTGGCGATAGCCGAAGAGTTCTGCCTCGATGTGCGCCTCGGGGATGGCGGCGCAGTTGAGCTCCACGAAGACGCTGTCGCGGCGCAGGCTTTCCGCGTGGATGGAGCGCGCGATGAGTTCCTTTCCCGTGCCCGATTCGCCATAGATGAGCACGCGGCCATTGCTCGGCGCCATAAGGCGAATCTGCTGGCGCAGCGCCTTCACGGGCACGCTTTCGCCTGTAAGAGCTGAGGCGGCGCTGAACTGGCGCTTGAATTCCTCGTTTTCGGCGCGCATACGCCGCGCCTCGATGGCGTTCTTGATCACGATGAGGGTGCGCTCGAGCGAAAGAGGTTTTTCAAGAAAGTCGTATGCGCCCAGCTTGGTGGCCTTCACGGCCGACTCAATGGTGCCGTGGCCGCTGATCATTACCACCTCAGGACGCGTGTTGGCGGCCAGTTCGCGAATCTCTTCCAGCATTTCCAGGCCATCGCGGCCGGGCAGCCAGATGTCGAGCAGCACCACGTCGTAGGGGACATCGCGCACCAGCGCCATGGCTTCGTCGGCATCGGCTGCTGAAGCTACTCCGTAGCCTTCGTCGCGCAAGATCTCCTCGAGCGAGCCGCGTATTTCAGCTTCGTCGTCCACCACGAGGATGTGGTTCATGAGGCGAGCCTCTTGGCTTCAGGCTCATCGACGGAAGCGCGAGCCGGCTCCGCATCGGACTCCATGACGGGAATGCGCACCACAAAACGAGCCCCTTTGGGAGAATTGGCTTCGGCGCTGATGGTGCCACCGTGCTCCTGCACGATTTTGGCGGCGATGGAGAGGCCCAATCCGGTGCCGCGCCGCTTGGTCGAGGTGTAGGGCAGAAAGAGGCGCTCGCGGATTTCTTCGGTCAGGCCGTGTCCAGTATCGGAAACGATGACCTCGACGGCCGCGCCGTCTTCACTGAGCGCAGTGCGCACATCGAGCACGCGCAGCAGGCTGCCCTGCATGGCTTCAGCGGCGTTGTCGATAAGGTTAGCCAGCGCTCTGCGGATGGACTCGGGATCGGCCATCACAGCCGGCAAGCCGGGCTCAAGGTTGCGTTCGACGGAAATGCCCTCAAGCCTGCCCGCAAACAAAGCCAGCGCTTCATCCACGATCTCATTCATGCAACAGGCGCGAGGCTGCGGCGCCGGGAACTGGGCAAGGGCCGAAAACTCATCCACCAGCGTGCGCAGCGTGCCCACGCAGCCCAGAATCACCTCGCTGCATTTTCGGATGGTGCTGGTCGAGTCGAGCTGGCCGCGATCGAGGAGGCGGCTGATGCGTTCCGCACTGAGAGCAATGGGCGTGAGCGGATTCTTGATTTCGTGGGCTACCTGCTGCGCCACTTCCTTCCACGCCAGTTGGCGCTGCGCGCGTAACAGCTCGGTGGTGTCTTCCACCACCAGCACCGATCCGGTTTGCCCCTTCCCCAATTCCAGCCGCGCGCTGGTGACGGCCAGATGCACCGTGCGCCCGTGAAGGCGTAGCTCGACATCGATGGATGCGGCGCCCATGCGGTTGCCGCGCCGGATGACGGCAGCCACATCCTGGGCGCAATCGGCAGGCAGCAGCGTGACAATATTCTCGCCAGCTACCGGCGCGTCTTCCTTCAGCCCCGTCAATGTGGCGAAGGCGTGATTCGACTTGAGCACCACGCCGGCAGCATCGAGAGTCACCACGCCCGAAGGAATGGTTTCAACAATCGTCTCCAGTTCGCGGCGGCGCTCTTCAATGGCCTGATTGGCCGTGGTGAGTTGCGCCTGCGCGCTCTCCGCCAGATGCCGGCTGGTCTCTAGGTCCGATGCCATGTGATTGAACGAACGCACCAGATCGGCCATTTCGCCCGTCGCCGGCGAAGAAATTCGGTGTTCGTACTTGCCGGCTGCGATCTCGTCCATGGCTACGGCCAGTGATTCAACTGGGCGCGTGATCTGCTTGGAGAGAAAGACCGCCAGCCAGACGCTGGCGAAAAACACAAACACCGTCACCAGAAGCAGCGTGAGAAACAGCGTGGTGCGAATGGTTTTGCGAGAGCGGAATAGCTGCCAGTAATCTTCAACGCCGGAGCGAATGCGGGCCGTGGTTTGGCCCAGGCCTTGCGGCATGGGCAGTGCCACCACCACGATCTTGCCCGATGAAGTAGCCGCCGTGCCCAGCGCAAACCGCTGCCCGCCGACGATAACGGCCTGTTCGTTGCTGCGCTGCTCAGAGGAAAGCAACAAGCTGGAGAGCGGTCCGCGCCGTGGCGGAGCAGCGGCATGTTCGCTATCGTCGAGCCAGGGCTGCAAGGTGGCTGCGCTGGAAAGCGAAGGCGCCTGAAAACCGGCAAGGACGTGGCGGTCCTTGTCGTATACCACGGCAAAGCCGCCATCCAACGTGATGCGATGCGATCCCAGTTCCTGTTGCAACTGGGCCGGGGTCTGATCAAGCGCGCCTGAGGCGGCAATGGATTCTGCTTCAACGCGTGCGTTGCCGGTGACGTAGTCGGCGAGCTCGCGCACCACGCTGGCCGAATCTTCGCGCAGTTGCGAGGCGTCGGGCGAAAACCAGCGTTCCAGTGCGCGGTTCATCAGCATGTAGCTGAACAGGAACATCAGCGCCGCGGGCATGACCGTGATCATGGCCGCGCCCAACACCATGCGCGAACGCAGCCGCGCGCCCACGCCACTGCTGCCTTCGCCCACATAGATTTTCAGAATGTTGCGGAACAGCAGTGCCAGCAGCAACAGCAGCAGCAGGAATAGCAGCCATTCCAGGGCGGTGAGGACCAGCGTCTGGCCGTAGGTCTCGGGCGTCAGAAAGTCCACGCCGGAAGTGTTGAACCACTGCAGCGTCCCCAGCAAAACGAAGACCAGCACCGCCCCAACGGTGAGCCATGGGACGGGCCGGCGCCGCGGATCTGCGAGGAAACGCATGCGCCGATTATAGTGCGGAGGCAGCTTGGCGAGTAGTAACGAGAGAGGTTGCACCGAGGCGATGCGCGCTCGGGGATAGCCTTCCGCGGGGGGTTCAATTGAAGCCGTCTCGCCGGGCGCTGCGATGCGTCACACGCCCCGCCGCCGCTTAGATCTGCGAGCAGTCGAGCGGGCTCAGAACCAGATTGCTGATGTTGGTCACGATCTGATCGCTGGCGTAGCGCGGATCCGCCGAGAGCTTCTTCCATGCCGGATCGGCTCGGAAGGTATTCCATTTCGCTTCCAGATCGGCCATATCCGCAAAGCTCAGCATGTAGGTCAGGTTGGGCATACGCGAGCCGATGAGCGTGTCGCCGAAAAAGACAGGATGGAACCCCGCGTTGCGGAAGATGTCGAACTCGCCGGAGTGGAACATCTCCACTTTGAGCACGTGATCAGCGTTGCTGGGGCTCTCATAGGTGCGGAGCTGGAAAATGCGCTTGCCCTTGGTTGCCGCAGCGTCGGGCGGAGTGATCTTCGGCCAGCCCGCAAAGGCGACCAGCAGCGAAGCTTCGACCCGCTGAAACGCCGGCGCTGAGGCAGTGGCGTTCCAAAAGGGCGACGCGGCGGTGAGAAATTGGTTGTCGCTCGGCAGGCGTGTCTCCAAATCAACGAGCAGGTCGATGGAGGACCCCGGAATCAGCAGATAGTAGGCAGGCGTCTCAGGGCCGATGTCGAGCTTGAACGCGCCCACCGGGGCCAGCCCCCATCGGATCAGCGTGGGAACCAGCGCGTCAGAGAAGTAGCTCTCGGTAAGCTTAACTTGCTGTCCGCTCAATAAGTTATAGTGGCGTAACTGGTAATATTCCGGGCTCGGAGCCGCGCCCACCTGCGCCGCCCCTCTGCCGGCGGCGGCGAGGGCTGATGCGGCAAGCGATGCAGCAAGAAACTGACGTCGTTCCATGGCTTCTCCAGATGAGAAAACCTATTGTAAGACGCCGGCTCTGGCAGAGATATGACTTACGGGATTCAGAGCTCAGTTGAATGGAAAAATCGGTGGCCGCAGCGGGGTGACGAGACGTGGCCGGCGGACGCCGCGGCCCAGCAAGATTCGGCTCCCAGGGGCGCAACATTCCATCCCGCTCTGGGTTGAACTCAGCAAGCCTGTTTCAGGGCTATCTGTTTTTCGGCAACTCCCGCCGAAACCTGCGCCGCCGTTCCATAGGATCGGCGGCTTTTTTTGCGCGTCGGGCGGACGACGATGATTACGGCAACTCCTCAATCCTCAGATCCTTGAAAGTGATCTGGTAGCCTTCCGATTCGAGGCCAATGTAGCCCCTGTCCACGCCCACCGTCGCCGTGTTCACCACCTCGCCGTTCACTGCCAGCGTGCACGTCGAGCCCGCGCAGCGAATGTCGTACACGTTCCACTCCCCGGCGGGTTTCACGCGATCTTCGATCATTTCCTTTTGCAAATTGAAACGGGTAGGCTTGCCATCGACAGGCGT
>JASHYS010000428.1 GCA_030042915.1 Acidobacteriaceae bacterium | reverse complement strand
CATCTGTTGGATAAGGCGCGAAAGCAAGTGGCACACGAAATGGCGCTGATCGCGAAACTCGGGTTTGCCGGCTACTTCCTTATCGTGTGGGATGTGATCCGCTACTGCCAGAGCCACGGTTTTCTGGTGCAGGGGCGCGGATCAGCGGCCAACTCTGCCGTTTGCTATGCGCTTGAGATTACTGCCGTGGATCCCGTTGGCATGGAACTGCTCTTTGAAAGATTTCTGAGCGAGAATCGCGGTGAGTGGCCCGACATTGACCTCGACCTGGCTTCCGGCGATCAGCGCGAACAGGTGATCCAGTACCTTTACGAGCGTTACGGAGCACTGGGCGCAGCCATGACGGCCAACGTAATCACTTATCGCGGGCGGTCGGCGGCGCGCGAGGTAGGCAAGGCGCTGGGCTTTGAGGAGGATCAGATCACGCGGCTCTCGAGCTTGATGGGCCATTGGGAGTGGCGCGGGCCGAACGACACCATGGAGGAGCATTTTGCGCAGGCAGGGTTCGATCAGCGCCATCCGCGCATCGCGCGCTATCTCGACTTGTGCCTGCGTTTGAGGGATCTGCCGCGTCATCTGGGCCAGCATTCGGGCGGCATGGTGATCTGCGCAGGCATGCTTAATCGCGTGGTGCCCATCGAGCGTGCGTCGATGCCGGGCCGCACCGTGGTGCAGTGGGACAAGGAAGATTGCGCCGATCTGGGTCTCATCAAGGTCGACTTGCTGGGCCTGGGCATGATGGCCGTGCTCAAGGATACGATCGAGATGATCCCGCAGCGCTATGGGAAGCAAGTGGACCTGGCAGCGCTGCCTGAGGATCCTCTGGTCTACGAAACGCTGCGCAAAGCCGACACGGTGGGCATGTTTCAAGTGGAGAGCCGCGCGCAGATGGCCTCCATTCCGCACAACGCGCCCGTGCGTTTTTACGATCTTGTGGTGCAGGTGGCCATTATCCGTCCCGGCCCCATTGTGGGCAAGATGATGCATCCCTACATGCGCCGCCGCCAGGGCAAGGAGGCGATCACGTATCCACATCCTTCGCTCGAGCCGGTGCTGGAACGCACACTGGGCGTGCCGCTTTTCCAGGAACAGTTGCTGCGCATGGCCATGACCGTCGCCAGCTTTAGCGGCGCGGAAGCTGAAGAGTTGCGCCGCGCTGTAGGCATGCGCCGCTCGATGCAGCGGATGAAGGACCTGGAAGGACGTCTGCGCTCGGGGATGACGCGCAATGGGATTGGCCCTGAAGCGCAGGACAATATCGTGCTGGCCATCTCTTCGTTTGCCATGTACGGTTTTCCTGAGAGCCATGCGGCCAGCTTCGCACTCATCGCCTACGCATCGGCTTATCTGAAGGTCCACTATCTGGCTGCCTTCACCTGCGGCCTGCTCAACAATCAGCCTATGGGCTTCTACTCTCCGGCTGTGCTCATCAAGGATGCGCAGCGGCATGGGCTGCGCGTGCGCCCCATCGACGTGCAGCGGTCAGAGTGGCCCTGCACCGTTGAGCCCGAGCCGGACGGTTCGTTCTCGCTGCGCGTAGGGATGAATTATGCGAAGGGACTGCGCCAGTCTTCGGCGGAAGCGTTGCTGTCAACGCGTGCCACGTGCGCATTCCTGTCGGTTGACGATCTTACTCAGCGCGTTCCCCAACTGAACCGCAAAGAACTGGTCACGCTGGCCCACATCGGAGCGCTGAATGCGCTGGGCCAGGTGGAGCATCGCCGCGATGCGCTGTGGCAGGTGGAGCGTGCGGGCCGTCCCGTGGGTCCGCTGCTGCGCGGATGGCAAGCCACGCCCAGCGAGTCACGCGCCGCGATGCCGCTGAAAAAGATGACCAGCGACGAGCGCCTGGCGGCCGACTTCGCTGGAACCGGTTTGACCACCGGCCCGCATCCCATGGCCTACCATCGCGCGGCGCTGCGCAGCGAAGGAATTCTCTCGGCTGACGATCTTCAGCGCTGCGGCAATCAGCATTTCGTCCACACCGCCGGCTGCGTGGTGGCACGCCAACGCCCGGGTACAGCCAAGGGGTTTGTCTTCCTGTCGCTCGAAGATGAAACCGGCATTGCCAACGTCATCGTCACACCCGATCTATTTGAGCGCGAACGAATGGTGATCACACGCAGCCGATTTCTGCTGGTGGCTGGTCTGGTGCAAAATCAGGGCGGCGTCATTCACGTGAAGGCCAAGCGTGTGGCGCCGCTCGAAATCACAGCCGCTCCCATCCGTTCCCGCGACTTCCACTAGCCACTAGAAACAGGCTCCGGTTCAGTCAGATAGTTTATGCTGATTATGGCTGCCCCTCACCAAACAATTCCAAAATGGGCTTTGTCCTCAGCGTACTTTATTTCGTCACGAACTACCTGACGCCCACAGTCCTGTTTGGACCGCTGGCAGCTTACCGCATCGAGCTGATTCTTGCGATGCTCATCGCGCTCGTTTCCCTGTTTCAGCTCAAGGGTTCCATTCCCCTGAAAACGCCACAGTCGCTGGCCTTGATTGGGTTAGCTATTGCGGTGTTGATGTCAATCGCAGTTGGAGCGGGTTGGATTGGCGGGGGTATTCCGTCGCTTCTTTTATTCATCCCCAACGCCTTCGGCTATTTCCTTGTGTGCCTGCACTGCAATTCGAAGCGAAAGCTCCAGGTTCTGGTAGGCATGCTGGTCCTGGTCTGTTTGTTTGTCATGGTGAACGGAGCCATGGATCTGCGCCGTGGAATCCCGGAAGGTCCGCCCATATCACCGCAATCGGGAAGCGTTGACTATGACTTGTGGAATGCTGATCACCCTTACCTTTATCCCATGGAAAACGAGACGGGCCAGTGGTTCTACCGTGTGAGAGGGCTGGGATTGATTAGCGACCCCAATGACTTTGGCCAGTTGCTGGCCTGCGTGATTCCACTGCTGCTCATCTATTGGCGGCCAAAGAAGAAGTTCTGGAATCTGGCTTTCGTTATCGTGCCGATATGTTTGCTTCTGCTGGGAATCTACCTGACCCATTCGCGAGGCGCGTTGATCGCGCTCGCCGTGGTGGCGCTCTTGTTGGCACGGCGCCGTATCGGCACCATACCTGCGGTGTTGCTGGCCTGTGCGATTTTCGCCGCCACCATGGAACTGCAGTTTGCGGGCGGGCGCGACATTTCAATCAGCGCCGGCTCTGACCGAACCGCTCTTTGGGGCGCGAGCCTGCAGCTTCTTAAGACTCATCTGGTGTTTGGAGTTGGTTTTGGAAATCTGCCAGATTATCTTGGGCTCACCGCGCACAACTCGGTTGCCGTATGCGCGGCAGAACTGGGATTGTTCGGGCTTTTCTTCTGGTGCCTCTTCCTGTTTCCCACGCTCAGAGATGCAATTGCTGTGGCCTCGCCCGGAAAGGTGAGTGAAGGCGAAACGACGGCCGTTGAAGCTGAGCCCGTTCACGGGCGGGCGAAGAAAAGCGAGGCCATCGATAAAATCGGCATCAATCATCTGGGGCGCATGATGGTCTTGTCACTTGCAGGTTTTCTTGCGGCGGGAATATTTCTGTCTCGGGCGTTTGTGATGACGCTTTTCGTTTTGGGCGGCATGACCGAAGTCGTCTACGGTCTGGCCCTTGATCGCAAAATGATTGCGCCGCGCATGCGGTTGGCCCGCGCGGCTATGTACTCCGCGATCATGGCAGCGTCGTTGATGATCATCCTATACGTCGGGTTGCGAACGGTGAACATGGCTCACTGAACACCTGAGCTGAGCCGGTTCCAGGATCACGCACAAGACCTTTGATGCAAGCCAGCGCCCGCGCTTCCGGAGCTTGAAGGAAAACGGAATGAGGATTGCGCACGTAGTAGACAGCATGGAAATGGGCGGCGCTGAAATGCTTGTGTGGCAGATGTGCCGCTTACAGCGTGAACTGGGGCACAATCCCAGTGTCTATGCGGTTTCAGTCCTTGGACCGCTCGGAGAGCGGATGCGGAAAGAGGGCTTCGCGGTGCAGCCCGACGTGGGCCGGCACCTGCCCGACGCCACGCGCAATTTCTTCCGCGTCTTCAAAGAATCCCGTCCGGATATCGTTCACATCCACAACCCGACTCCGACTATCTATGCGGCCATGGCGGCCAGGTTGGCAGGAGTCCCAAGCATCATTTCAACCCGGCACAGCCTGGTGGCACCTCCGCATGACCGCATGGCTGAGTTGAAGTATGCCGTTGCAGCCAGATTCTGCGACTGGATTGTGGGCATTTGCGATGCGACGGTGAACAATCTGAAAAGCATGCGCAATCTTCCCAAGCGCAAGATCGTGCGCGTTTACAACGGCGCAGTTCAACTGCCGCGAGTAGCAAGAGAGAATTGGCCGCTAAAGGCAGGATTCACGCTGCTTTATGTGGGACGCCTTGAACCTGTGAAGAACCACGGTCACTTGCTGAATGCCTTTCACGCCGCTCTTTCCGCGATTCCAAGCCTCCGTCTTTGGATGGTCGGCGATGGCAGCGAGCGCCCCAAGCTTGAGGCGCTGGCCAAAGAACTGGGGATCTTCGAACAGGTGAAGTTCTGGGGACAGCAAATCGACGTGGCACCGTTCTTCTCCGCTGCCGACGCGTTCATCATGTCCTCAAAGTCAGAGGGACTGCCGGTATCGCTCCTCCAGGCCCTCTCGCTGGGGGTACCCGCGATCGTGACCGACGTGGGCGGAATGGCAGAAGTGGTGCGAATAGCCGAGGCAGGACTCACCGTCTCTGCGACTGATCGTGCGGAGATGACAGCCGCGATCGTGCGAATGGTGGAAAGCGATAGCGCGCGGGCTCAATTCTCGAAGAATGGCGAAAGGGCTTTTGCGGCGCACTTCACGCTGAAGGCCATGGTTGAGGCCTACATGAATCTCTACGAGAAGTCTTCACGCAGAGCCCGCATGCATCCTCAAGGCAACGCGCCGTCGCACCCGGCTTGAGAGGCGTCAGCGAGCTGCCAGGAGGGTTTTCCGCGGGTTCAGCAAAGAGGCGCGCCTTGGCAGCGCATTCCTCATCACTCCTGCCTTTAAAATGCGCCCGCTCACAAAGATCTTTTGCGATGAAATCAAGCGTTTAAGTTTCAGGACGCCAGTGGAAAAGTAGGTACAAATTCGCACTCGCTCGCAGAAGCTTGCAACGCTCGCGAGGAGATTTTTTTCCTTGGCCGCGTGCTGCAAAGTGCACGCTACACACGATCTCTGGCCCTGACTGCGCATCATGGATGCGAACATTTTTGAACCCGCGCTTATGCAAAGACTTGCATGTTAGCAAACTGAAGTCACCCCGAAATCTGCTGTTTTCTTGAGAATCTTTCGGCCTTAAGATTGCAGCAGTGTGACTCGGTACACCTGTGTCGTTCCTCCGAAGTCCGCTAGAAATTTCCGGTTCAAGAGCGCACCCTTGGATCGCCGACGCCGCCCAGCAATGGCATGGTGAGATTGACTGCATGGCTGAAGACTTGACAGGACAAGACGAGCGAAGAAAAAGTCCGCGTTTTCCCGTAAAAGCGCCAGTCACCGTGTTCATCGGAGACCTGGCACTGCCGGCCTATACCCGGAATGTCAGCGAGCGGGGAGTTTATTTCTACGTGAGCCCGGCGGAAAGCGAACTGATCCCGGGGAACTTCGAATTCCTTCTGGAGTTGCCCCCCGAGGTCACGATCTCCAACTGGTGCTCGATACGATGTCAAGGCCGGCTCGTACGCAAAGACGAAGCGACGAGCGGCGCGCCGGGAATCGCCGCGGAAATCCTGCAGTACTCGATCCTGAGAGAAGCAACACCCAACACCTAAATTTTGCGCAAGCCAAGTACACGATGGTCAGCGAGCCAGCTTTTGACCACGTACACGAGCTTGTTGTTGCTGCCAGGGTCAGTGGGCAAGAGGAAGAACCCGGGGTCAACAAGATAACGAAGGGAGTTGAATACGATCCCCTCCATGACTTCGCCATCGAGGAATTGGAGGCGCATCCAGATGCCGTGGACGGTTGGGGCGCGCGTATAAAAATTCAGGCTTTTGTGCTCGGAACTGCCTTCAAAGCTATTGACATAGAAAACGGCTTTGACGTCCCTGACAGGCACATCTTCGACGGAATCGGTATCGAGACGGCGAATCCTGAAGGTCTCAGGGGATCCGGAAGGAGCGTTGCTTAGCAGTTCTTCGATGGTGTTCCGAACCGGAGACTCCAAATAACCCTTGACCAAATGGCTGCCGAACTGGATCACAACCTTTTCTGGATTTGACCCATTCGTCTCGAACATGAATGTGTTAACTCTTTTCTCCGGGCAGCCCGGAAGGACAGGGATACCCTATCCTTATCATAGTTAAAGGGTTGCGACCGGGCAATCCCCATTTAGGACCACGGAGCCGATATCTTAAAGTTCTTGCGGCTGTGGTTCAGGGTCTCAAGGCAAGAAGGGAAGCGAGCACTTAAGAAGACGCGAGCATAGATGTTTCCGATATCGGACCCGAAAACGGCCTCACGCGGCAGCCCTTTACTCCCGGAGGTATGTTCCCCCCAACATCGGTATCTGTCAAGAGCCCTGATCCGGAGGGGAAATGCAGCTCCTCCCGGAGGTATTGAAGAGTTAGCAGCACAAGCCGGACGAGCCGTATCAGACGCCGTGGACCTGGTCCAAACTGGACGCCGGCTCGATCCATTCAGGCCGCTTCCGCGGCGGCGTAAGATTGTACTGCTTGATCTTGTATAAGAGAGCCTTGTAGCTGATCTGCAAGTCGTTGGCGGCCGCTTTACGGTTCCATCCCCTGCCTTCAAGCGACTGCGCGATGGCCACAGCTTCAGCATTACCTTTCAGGTTACGGACTAGTTTCTTCAGATTCGCCCGCCCGTCGGGCTGTTCGGTGTGCAAAGCAGAGAATTCGGCACTTTTGAGAGGGTTCAACTCATCCATAATCGCCTGTTCATTGCCCAGGACGAGATAGCGCTTGATCGTATTCTCGAGCTCGCGTAGATTCCCCGGCCAGGAATAGAGGGTTAAAGCCTGCATGAGTGCAGGCGAAATGGGCAAGGGATCGCATTCGTATTTCGTGGCGACCTTGCGCATAAAGTGCCGGGACAGTACGGGAATCTCCTCGGTTCGGTCGCGCAGCGGAGGCATCCTGACTGTAAACCCATTGAGGCGATAGAAGAGATCCTCGCGGAAGGTTTTTTTCGCGATGGCCGCTTTAATGTCAATGTTGGTTGCGGCGATGACGCGCACGTCCACCTTGACACTGGTGCGGCTGCCCAAGCGTGAAAAGCTTCCGTCCTGGAGTACTTGCAGAAGTTTTGCCTGCAAAGCCGGGGGCAATTCCCCAATCTCGTCAAGGAGAATCGTGCCGTTATTGCAGATCTCAAATTTGCCCGGCTTCGATTTGACGGCCCCGGTAAAAGCGCCTTGTTCGTAGCCGAAAAGCTCACTCTCCAGCAGATCAGCCGGCATGGCTGCACAATTCACCTTCAGGAAGCCGCGCTGACTGCGCGCCGACATCTTATGGATGAGCAGAGCCGCGACTTCTTTGCCGGTTCCGCTCTCGCCCAAAATGAGAACCGGAATATCAGCGCGCGCAACCAGCGTGCACTGCGATTCAATTTCCCTCATGCGCTTGCTCGATCTGACAAAGAATGTGTTCTCGTCGAGCGGGATCTCAGTAACCTCGTCGTCCAGCTTACTGGGCCTGCCTGACGTTCTGAGGCACTGCTCCACGGCTTGGTCAATATCTGCTTTCTTGAAAGGCTTGAGGATGACGTCGGCGGCGCCCATGCGTGTGGCCGCGACCACCTCTTTCAATTCGGCCGAACACGCCAGCATGATAATAGGAAGCGAGGACTTGAAGGCGCGCGTCTTGGCCAGGAGGCCCAGTGCATTCTCCTCAGCCTCGTCTTCGGTGACATGCCAGTCCATCAGGAGCAGGTCCGGGGTGGGTGAATCGTTCAAGCTCCGGTTAAGTTCCAAGGCACTGGTAAAGGTCGACACTCTGAAGCGATCGGCGAGGATACGGCGAATATATTCGAGAATGGCCGGATCGGCGTCCAAGGCAGCAATATGCGGACACTCCTTGCCCTGAGTCTTCATGGAAGGTTCCCTCTTAGTACCAGATTTTGCGATTCCCCAAATACCCCTGTGGCTGTTCCACGCCCGTGTCGCGACTACAGGAGCGGAAGCCACTTGTCGGTTTGCGCGGCCCTCTGCGACCGGCCTGAAAAGAAAAATGAATGCGCAATTGGCATCGTACCCACCCGCTTTTGAAGCCTAAAAAGGGGGCAAAAAATCGGTGCCACGAAGAGAACATACTAGCACGAATTAGGGGAAAAACTTTGCCAATTGTGCAAAATTTTTCCCTATCTCAAGTAATTTTCTGTGTATAACCTTTGCACCAGAAATGCTTCATTACTCGAGGGCTACGCGATCTGTTACCGATGGGGGATTTTTTGCCGGGAGGCGCCTGGAAGTCTGGCAACAAAGTTGCTATGAGCCAGTTGGGGGCCTATGGCACACGCAGCCGAATTCTTCGATGTTCGCACACTGCCTCCCGTTGAACTCATCTTCGGGCGGACGCCGGCTATGGCGGTGGCTCGCGAAAAGCTGGAACGGATCGCGGACACAACCGTGCCCGTGCTTGTACAGGGCGAGAGCGGAACGGGCAAGGACATCCTTGCCAAGTTGTTGCACGCTCGCTCCAGCCGGTCGAATTCCCCATGGATCAAAGTAACCTGCCCGGCGATTCCAAACACCCTGATCGAGTCGGAGCTGTTCGGCTACGAAAAGGGGGCCTTCACCGGAGCGTATGCAACCAAGCGCGGGCGAGTGGAGCTGGCACATCAGGGAACCCTGTTCCTGGATGAAGTGGGCAGCCTTGACACTTCGGCTCAGGCCAAGCTGCTGCAAGTGCTGCAGGATGGCAGCTTCATGCGCGTGGGAGCGCAAGAGCCGCGCAAGGTGAACACGCGATTGATTTGCGCCGCGAATGGGGATTTGCGGCGCCAGACTGAGGATGGCACATTCCGCCTGGACTTTTTCTTCCGGATCAACGCGGTAACCATCGACCTGCTCCCTCTGCGTCAAAGGACTGCGGACTTGCCCACGCTGATCGACTTTTTCCTCGATCTGCACGCCAAGACCTACCGCGTGAAGCCGAAAGCTCTTTCGCGCGAAATCATGAACATGATGCAACGGTTCAACTGGCCCGGCAACATCCGTCAACTCGAGAATATGATTCGATCGTACGTTCTGATCGGCAACGAGGAGACACTGGCTGCCGACCTGATTCCGCCGGCGCCGACCGAATTCGTTCCCGAGATCGACCTGACGAATCCGATCTCGCTGAAGAAAATCACGAAGGCTGCCACACGGCAACTGGAGCGGCAAATTATTCTCAAGGTTTTGCATGCCAATCGCTGGAACCGCTTGAAGACGGCCCGATGGCTCAATATCAGTTATCGATCGCTACTTTACAAGCTGCAGGATGCGCAGGCGGGCCCCGTGGTTGGCCGCGAGATGGAGGCAAGCTTCGCGGCAGCCAAATCGGCGCAATACGCAGACTCTAAATAAAGTGACTTTGGGGTGGATGAAGACGGACGGTTCCACGGGACAGGATCGAACTCATGTGAAACTGATTTGACGTGATGGCGGTCAGCTGTCCTCATCGGCAAATTGCGATTTCCGGGGCGACGTGCCAGGCGCCGGACAGTCGCGGGTCAGCCGTCCACGTCGATGGGATCAATGGAGGAAAATCACGGCGTTTTTGAAGTTTCCGACGGCGAGCATCGAATCATAGAAGGTGTGGAGCGAGCCAGATTGCCTGCACGTGAAGTGAGAGGATCAGCTTTGAAAGCCGCCATTGTTGGTTGTGGCAAAATCGCAGACGCACACGTCGAGGGAATCCGGATGGTTCCTGGCGCACGTATTGTCGCTGTGTGCGATATCGAGCCACTCATGGCGGAACAATTGGCGGTCCGTTACGGTATACCGAATCAGTATTCGAGTCTGGCGGCCATGTTGGATGCCGAAAAACCGGACGTGCTTCACATCACGACGCCGCCAAAGGCGCACCTGGCGCTTACGCGTCAGGCCGTCTCCGCCGGATGCCATGTTTTCCTGGAAAAGCCGGTGGCCTTGCATCACGCCGAAGTTCAGGCCATTGTGGAGGCAGCGAACGCCGCGGGGAAAAAGCTGGCGGTGAACTATTGGCCGCAGTTCGAAGTTCAGGCTCTGGAGCTGCGCCGTCTTTACCAGGAAGGGGTATTGGGCGATCCAGTACATATTGAAAGCTTCCTGGGTTACAACCTCGCGGGCGACTACGGCACAGCGATCAAACAGGACACGAACCACTGGGTGCGGCACATGCCCGGACAACTCTTTCAGAATGTCCTGGATCACGTGCTCAACAAGATTGCGCCTTTTCTTGACGACGATGAACCGTCGATCGATTCCTTCGGGTATAAGGAGAACACCGGGCCGACTGAACCCGACGTGGGCGACATCCTTGACGAATTGCGCGTGGTGATTCGCGGCTGCCGAACCAGCGCATACGCAACTTTCACCTCCCATGCCCGGCCCATCGGCCACACACTGAGGGTCTACGGAACGCGCAATACCGCGCATGTGGACTACAACGCGCGGACGCTGGTTCTGGAACCCATGCAGGGCTTTCCCTCTGCGCTCGGCCGCCTGTTTCCGCCATTCCGTGTTTCGGGGAATTATTTCAAGCAGGGACTGAGAAACGTTGGCCGCTTCAGGCACGCGTATTTTCACTACTTTGACGGCATGCGGAACCTGCTGAATGAGTTCTACCACTGCATTGAGACTGACTCTCCATCCCCGACCAGTGGCCGCGACATTTTGTTTGTTTCGTCAATGATGGAAAGAATCTTTAATCAGGTTTATGCGGAGACGCAGGTATGAAGGTCCTGGTTACAGGTGCGGGTGGGTTTGTCGGGGTTCGCGTGGTCGCGCGCCTGCTTGAGCATGGATACACCGACATCCGATGCTTCCTCAGGGATACATCAAAAGCCCAGCGCCTGGAGGAGATGGCAAAGGCATATCCGGCCGCTCGTCTCGAGTTCGAAGGCGGCAATTTGCACTCGAAGGCGGATTGCGCGGCTGCGCTCAAAGACGTTTCGCTTATTTTCCATCTGGCGGCCGGAAAGAGCGGTTCCTGCGCCGACCTGTTCATGAACTCGGTGATTGCATCAAGGACTCTGATCGAGGCTCTCGAAGCACGCAAGGAACCCCTCATCGAAAAGACCAGGGTTGTGCTCATCAGTTCGTTCGGAGTCTACGGGGTAGGGGCACTGGCTCGAGGCCAGCGCGTGAATGAAGACACGCCTCTTGAGGCGCACCCCGAACTACGCGATCCCTACTCATATTCCAAGCTCCGTCAGGAGCAGTTATTTTGGGAATACCAGAAAAAGGACGGCTTTGAGCTGGTTGTACTTCGCGCGGGCGCAATCTACGGGCCTGGCGGAGGTCATTTTTCAAATCGAGTCGGCCTGCAGGTGGGGCCGGTTTTCTTCCATCTGGGAGGACACAACCTGCTGCCGCTCTCCTTCGTCGAAAACTGCGCCGAAGCGGTCGTGGTTGCCGGTACAACCCCCTGGGCAGCAGGTCAGGTGTTCAACGTACACGATGATGACCTTCTGACGTCCGCAGAATATTTGAGCCGGTACAAGAAGGACGTGAAACGTATCCGTACAATCCGGCTGCCATATCCTGTCACCAGAGTGCTGGCCTGGAACCTCGAGAAGTACCACCGGCATTCGCTTGGCCAACTGCCTGCCATTCTGACGGGGTACAAAGCTGCTTCGGCCTGGGGCGGAAACCAATTCAGCAATGAGAAGCTTCATTCAACCGGCTGGCGCCAGTTGGTCTCAACGTCCGATGCAATGAAGCAGACCTTCGAGTACTTCCGTCAACATCCACAGAAGTCCTAATGCCGGCTTGTGCCGGGTTGGTCAGGATCGGGGCTGGCGTCATCCTGCGGTCGATACGCGCGGCCGGTTTGAGGCTACCGACTCGAAGATATCGAGGAGTTCCGCGGCGGGGGCGCTCCAACTGCGGCTCCACTGCGCAGAGATGGCAGCGGGGTCCCAGGATCTGTCGAGGACATCGGCAATAGCCTCAGCCAGTGGCCCGGGCTGGCGCGGGGGAACAAGACGCCCACAAGCGTTGCTCATGATCTCGGGAATTCCGCCGACATTCGTGGCAACCACAGGACGGCCACAAGCCAGCGCTTCCAGCACGACATTGGGGCAACCCTCCATATAGCTCGGCAGGGTAAACAGGTTCGCCGCGGCCATCCAAATGGCGACTTCATTGAACGTGCAGCCGCCAGCGAAGTGGATATAACCGGCAGCGTTTCGCGAATGAATGAGTTCCTCAATCAGGCTTCTGTCGGGGCCGCTGCCGACGAGGAAGAAATGGAGAGCAGGCCGGTCAGCATGCAGCGCCGCTGCTGCCTCGACGAGCTCGCGAAGTCCCTTTTTCACATCGATGCCGCCGACATACACAACCGCTTCGATGTCCGGATCGATCTTGAGTTGCTGTCTTGCCTGGTACCGGTCGAAGACATGGAAGATGTCGAGATCGCAGCCATTTAGGATGCTGCGCGCGGTTGCGGACCGAGCGCCCTCGGCCACAGCTTTCTTCCGGAGGTCGTCGCACACCGTGACCAGGAAATCGGCTTCGCGCAGCACCGATTTCGTAAGCCAGGTGCAGATGGGATCTCCCATGCGATTGATGTCGGAGCCGATGCTCATGGCAACAACAGGAACGCCGAGGGACTTGCCGATCTTGAGAGCTGTGAAACCGGCCGGATACAGGAAGCAACCAAATACAAGATCGGGAGCAAAAGCGCGAACGTGCGGCATGAGTGTGTGATAAGACATCCAGCCGTTGAGCGGTCTTGAAACCAGCGGCAGAGCAAGATAGTCGTAGTAATTGACGCTCATGTGCGGCACGTTGAAGGCCGGATCGAGCTTGTCGTAAAGCCTGCTGCGTGGTTTAAGCAGCGAAGGGTACGCGGCATTGGGATAGAAGACCTGGACTTCGGCGGTGCGCGCTACGAGACGCAGTGTCTCGTAAAGGGACCGGCCCTGCGCAGGCTCTCCTGAACTGGGGAAGTATCGGGTGATAACAGCAATCTTGAGCACAGCTAATTACCCGTTTTAGCAGAAGCGGTCATATCCGTCGAATCGCTGGTTTCCTTTCCGGCGATGGACCGCATGAGGTCGGCGTAGCGCCGCGCAAGAGCCCTGCGTTCATATTGGGCAATCTTCTCCACGTCAGGCCGAAAGAGGGTGGAGGCCGAACTGCCGCGCATGGCAATGTCGGTGAACAGCCTGCGGATGCTTTCAACGTCGTGGCCGTCGACCCACCAGCCGGCGCGCAGCTCCTCGACAAGACGACGAAGCTCGCCCTCGGGGTGAACACAGGCAAGAATGGGCTTGCCGGCCCCAAGATACTCATAGAATTTGGCAGAGACGTTTAACGGGTCATGCAAGATGAGCAGCATGTAATCGGACTCATACATGGCGGCAAGAGCCGCACGCTGGGGAAGAAACCCCTGCACTTCCACCATGTCGCCCAGGCGCAGAAGGTCTTCTTTGAAACGAGGATCTTCGATGTGGCCGATAAAACGAAAAAGGAAC
The DNA here is from genome assembly GCA_030042915.1 of Acidobacteriaceae bacterium. Next base: position 16,300 of record JASHYS010000428.1, on the reverse strand, counting down.
CGTGATTTTAGATCCTGGGGAAGGCCGAGCAATGCCTCCACCAGCCAGGTTGGCTCAGTGGAAGCGTAGAGCGTACCAAGGTACGCGACGACAATTCGATCGTCGCGCCTGGTTTCAGTTGGCGAGGTGGCAGCCCGCAATTTCTCGGCGTCGAATCCATTGGGAATGAGACGGAATTTTTCTTCGGGCTCCGCAGGATAACGGCTTCGAATTACCCGCCGAGCCGCTTCAGTAACGGCGACGATGGCGGTTGCATTCTTTACTGTGCCGGCTTCAGCGCGGGCGGCTACGGCGCGGGCACGAGCGCTTCGGCTGAAAAGAAAGCTGACAAGGTCAAAGGCCGTCTTGAGCCACTCATCGCGAAAATCGGCCACTATGGCGAGTCCTGGGAATGTCCGCCTGAGCTTCTCAACCAGCAGCACGCTGGAAAACGGCGGCACGGTGATGAGAACAAGATCAATCTCACGTTTTTTGACGATGCGGCGGGCAGCGCGGGTGAGGATAGGAAGCCAGGTGACCTGAGGGTCCGGCAGCAGAATGTTTTCAAGCGCTCTCTTGACGATGTTGGGATTCCCGGTTGCTTCTGCGGAAGGACGAGAAGCTTTTTCAGATTTCTTGCCTCCGGCGATCAACCGCTTGATTCGCTTTTTGACTGCGAAGGGAAGATCGAGGGTCGTTGTCCGGTGAATGGTTACTGCAGCCGGTATACTCTCAAGCAACTTGGGATCGGCCCCCACAGCTGACGCGTTGCGTGTGGTCAGAACATCGAGCCGAATCCCCGCCTCAGGAAGATAACGAGCCAGGCTCGACGCGCGCATGACCCCGGTGCCTCCGGCGGGAGGGAAAGAATAAGTAACGAGGAGGACATTCAGTGCTTTCTCGGGCTGTCGAGACAAGAGAAACTCCAGAATCTAGCCAGGCATTTATGCAGCAGACCGGCTCAAATCTCAGTGCGGGGCAACTGTGATTTCATATACCAGCCGCGCGCGACAATTGCCATCCCGAAAAAGGCCAAAACCATCCCGAAGCGGGGGATTGCCGAATACTTGCGAAACGCGGCGCTTTCAAAAAACCAGGGAACTGCAGGTCCAAGGCAACTGCGTTGGAAATCCCGGTTCTTCTCGAGAAGATCTGAACTGCTATGAACCCAGTATCTGGTGCTCAGCTTGAGAGTGTCAAAGGCCATCTTCGCATCATCCGGCATGGCTGAAGTGACGATGTACAATCGAGACCATGAAACCTAGCACTGCTAATTCCATTCCGGAACTCAAGAAAAAAATGGAAACGCGCGAGGCCCGCATCGGGATCGTCGGCATGGGATATGTCGGCCTGCCGCTGGCGCTGCTTTTCAGCGGCGAGGGCTTCCGTGTAACGGGATTCGACATCGCGGCCGACAAAGTGGAGAAACTGAACTCTGGCCGTTCTTATATCGTTCGTATTCTTCCCGATTCGATTCAGGAGGCGCAGCGCGCCGGCTTCCATGCCACGACAGACTACTCTGAAGTTGCGACGATGGACGCGGTGATCATTTGCGTGCCGACGCCGCTCGATGAGCACCACGAACCCGATCTCAGCTATGTGAGCGAAACGGTGAAGTCGCTTGCGCCGCACATTCAGGACGGTCAGCTCATTGTGCTCGAAAGCACTACCTATCCGGGCACGACGGAAGAGGTGGTTGTCCCGCTGCTGGAAGCAGGCAATGCGCGCGGTGTGAAGGTTTCGCGCGGTGCGGGAGAAAGCGGTGTGCACCTGGTGTTTTCACCTGAGCGCGAAGATCCCGGGAATGACAGCGTTGACCGCCGCGATGTTCCCAAGGTGGTGGGCGGATGCGGCGCTGACGCCGCGGAGCTGGCCACGGCGATGTACGAGACGATCTTTCGGCGCGTGGTGCCCGTGAGCAGCCCCGGGGCGGCAGAAATGACCAAGCTGCTTGAGAACATCTACCGCTGCGTCAACATTGCCCTGGTGAACGAGCTTAAACAGTTGTGCATGAGAATGGACATCGACATCCACGAGGTGATCGAAGCGGCGAAGACCAAGCCGTTTGGATTCCAGGCATTTTATCCGGGCCCCGGACTGGGCGGCCATTGCATCCCCATTGACCCCTACTACCTGTCGTGGAAAGCGCGGGAGTTCGATTTTCGCACACGATTTATCGAGTTGGCCGGCGAAGTGAATACGGCCATGCCTTACTTCGTGATCGATCAGGTGGTCGCGGCTCTCAATGAGCGCTCAAAAACCATCAAGGGGTCGAAGGTGCTGGTCCTCGGCCTGGCTTACAAGCGCGATATCGACGACCTGCGTGAGTCGCCCTCGCTCACGATTATCGAGTTGCTGCGCAAGAGAGGCGCAGACGTGTCCTATCACGACCCCTACTTCCCTACCGTGGGCCGTGGACGGAAGTACGACCTGAACATGACGTGCGTGCCGCTCGAAAACCTGGGAAAGTACGATGCCGTGGTGATCGTAACCGATCACTCCACTTATGATTTTCGGAGCATCGTCGAGCAGGCGCAGCTGGTGGTTGACACTCGCAACGCCACGCGCGGCATCACGTCGTCGAAAATCGTGCGCTGCTAGGATTTCGCCGGCAACGGCTCAGCGATCGAGAGTAGCGACCACATCAGCGATCCGTTCCGAGGCTTTTCCATCCCACAGTGGCGGCCGCGCGCCTTGCTTGCGCTTGCCGTTGAGGATATTGCGAAACTCCTTGTCCAGTTTTCCCCAATCCCGCCCGATAAGAATATTTGTGCCGCTGTCGATGGTGATGGGACGCTCAGTATTCTCGCGCAGGGTAAAGCAGGGAGTTCCAAGAAAAGTCGTCTCCTCCTGAATTCCACCCGAGTCGGTGATGACAAGGGTGGCATGCTTTTGGAGGGCCAGGAATTCCAGATAGCCCAGCGGGTCGATGGCGCGAAGATTGGGGTTGGCCGCGCGGAGTTGTTCCGCCCACCTTTGACGGGTGCGTGGATGAACCGGGAATATCAGCGGCAAATCGCGGCTTAGTTTATCGAGCTCATTCAGCAGGGGAAGGAAGTCGGCCTCATTATCGACATTGGACGGACGATGGAGCGTTATCAGGCCAAAGGATTGCAACGAAAGATCGGCCTTAAGCTTGGGGAAAGTATCTTCCGCGCTGGGCAGAAAGCGAATGAGAGTGTCGATCATGACGTTACCGACCAGAAAGACTTTCGACTCGGCAACGCCTTCGCGGGCAAGATTGGTATTGCCATCGGCAGAGGGCGTGAATAGAAGGTCGGAAAGCTGATCCGTCACGAGCCGGTTGATCTCTTCGGGCATGGTACGGTCGAAGGATCGCAGACCGGCCTCGACATGGCCCAGGCGAATTCCAAGCTTGGCGCATACCAGAGCCGCCGCAACCGTGGAGTTGACGTCGCCGTAAACCAAAACGAGGTCCGGCTTGCGCTTCAGAAGCACCGGTTCAAGGCGGATCATGATGTTGGCGGTTTGCTCGGCATGCGAACCAGAGCCCACATTGAGGCTCTCGTCGGGATCCGGTATTTCCAAAGCCTTGAAGAACACATCGGACATCAGTGCATCGTAGTGCTGGCCCGTATGCACCAGTATCTGATTCTGCTCGGATTTTGCCAGAGCACGATAGACCGGAGCCGCCTTCATGAAATTTGGCCTGGCGCCAACGACGTGCAAAACCTTCATTCGTGCTCTCCTCTTTCTCATTTTGAACTACATCCCGGCTTATCCTAAGGGACGAAGCCAAGATTACGGAGACTGGACTGGCCGGTCTGCCTGGAGTCGATCCGGGCTGCCGATGGGGGTATGGGCAGGCCCGCTTTCGGTCAATGCTGTGACAGCCTGGAACATTTGCCAGGCGGTAGCCCAGTGAACCTCGATCCCTCTCCGATCTGCTTCCTCTGCCAGCCAACGATAGAGATTGGCCAGACCGCCGCTGAGCAACGGCTCCAGGTTCCTGTCGTCGGCTCCGTGCGTATAAAGCTTGAGAAACAGGTCGCTCCCGATCATGGGCGCGCAATCGAGCCATTGGCGCACTCGAGCCGGTGTGGGCATATCGTAGCCGGCGATCTCGCCGGTTTCGACCCGCGGAACCACGCGCTCGCCAAAGCGCAGCCCGACCGGTCCTGTGATCATCAGCAGATCTCCCTGCTTGCCGCCGCCCACCGACGCCTCGATCCCGTGATCAAAAGACCTGGGGCGATTGTCGGGGTTGGCGGTGCACCAATAAATCTGATTGACGATGCGACCCTGTGTGGGTGACGGCAGAGAGGGCATGGTGAAGTCGGCATAGCAGCCAAGATCGCGCAGCAGAGCGATTTCACCGTTGAGGCCGCACCATTTGCCGTCGGGGCGGGAGTTGTCGAGGGCCCAGTTCCCGTGAATAAAACCGAAGACAGTGCGGCCCTGGCTCTGGCGAAGCAGGTCGTGATCGCCCCTAAGGCGCCGGCAGAACTCGGTTACTTTGCCTATAAATGGCTCGCGCTGCTCCTGATCGTGGTGGAGATGAACCTCCACGTCGCCGACGCCCAGGCGAACCATTTCCGCTATTCCGTCGAGCAGCTCGTGCTGGTATTCCTCCTGGGGGTAAAAGAAACTGTACTGCGGGCAATGACCCGCCGCGTCGCGTGGCGCATCGCCGGCGATGCGCGCCCAGGCATCACGCCAACGCGCCACGCGGCCCAGGGCCGTTTCAAGAGAAGCGCCCATGCCCATCGGTTCGTAATGATCGGTAATGGCAACCCACACGCGTTTCGGCTTCTGGCGCAATCGGCGTTTACGAAAGCGGTCCTTCAGATACGGCACAAGCCAGATTTCAGCGTGTCGCGGAAGCTTCATTGAGGGTGGAAATTGCTTTCAGCGTCTGGCGCCCCCGGACGCAATAGGGCAGGAAACCGCCAGCTTCAGTATCAAGCCAGCTCCGTTGGCGTGTCAAAGAAAACAGGATGGCGCTTCGGTCATGGCTCCAACCCGATTGAGCGTCGGAGGACCGGCTGGGTGGCCGCGCTCTGAGAATTGCCTGCACAAAAAATCCCCACCAGGTTTGGTGGGGATTGGGTGGAGAATTCAGGGCACGTTTGGCGCCCTGTGCTCCGCAGGAAAGGGAGAACCAAGACCTATTTCTGCACCGAGACCTCCTCAGACTTGGCCTTGCGGAATACTACGAAGGCCAGACCCAGGAGTCCCGTTCCAAGGAGTACAAGACTGCCTGGCTCAGGAGAAGCGGAATTCGAGTCCCGGTAGCCATTCGCGCTGCCACCGACGGCCCGAATCGTCGACTTGGAGCCCGAGCGTTTGAACAAGTGAGAACCGAGGATCGTGGAAACACCGCTTGGCGCCGGCTTGGCGATCTCGCCCTGCACGGGACTCGCGGACGTCGAAGCCGGCTGGCCCACAACTTCAGATAATTCGAGGACGGTGGAGCCGGGATCGGAATAGCCGCTCCACGTCACCTGACCCGAAATCCGAGCAGCATCGTTGCCGGCCGCGGCACCGCTATCGGTCAGAGGCCGGGCTATCGCTCTGGGAGCAACTGTGAGGGCCGACGCCATCACAAGCAAAGCGAAACCAAACGATTTCATGAAACCTCCTAAGAATCGCCTTCTTGGAGAAGAGGCACTCTTATGAATTGCGACATGATGGATGAGGGGCAAAAGAAGCCGAGGAAAAATCCAAATGCCGCATTCCATAGGCCAGACTTGCGCAGGGACGAACTCCATGCACCGCGGGATAAACACCCCGTCTTTTTCCGGCTGTCGGGACTCAATAATCAGGCGCGCTCGCACGGGGTGATGTGAACCTGCACACCCATGCGCCCCAATCGCGCTTGCCCACTAATATGCAGGTTGTGCACCAAACAGAAGATCACCATTTTCAATGAATTAGGCGATCGGAATTGTGATACTATGCAAACTCTTGCATAGCGTTTCCGAAAATGGTTCCCGTCGCTTCCAAAGCGTCTTCGAGAAACGGACCGGAAATCCACAGCTTGGGGAAGGCGCCCGGAGACGCTTGCCGCAAGAATTTAGGAGTGCTTTCAAGCGAGCCAACGGCGGCTTCCGGACGGAGCGTGATGACCGCGTAGCCGGCCGCCGAACTGCTCTGAATGATGTGCACTGGATTACGGCTTCAAGACCAACTGTTCCTCGCTTGCTGTGCCCGTGGGCTTTGGGTGGATCAGCAGCGAAAGAATCCACATCATGCGCGTCGCCACGGGCTTGGGCAGGAGGCCGGCCAGGACCTTGAAGCGCTGGTGGTCTTGCGGCTCCAGGACGCGGAGCAGGTAGAAGAGTGCGAAAAGAACCACCAGGGCGGCGCTTCCGCCAAGCACGATCCCCCAGAACGGGTCGAAGCGCACGGCGACGAAATGCGCGGCCAGCGACGCGGCGACGCTGATGAAGGCAGTCTTGGCCACCTGAACCCAGGGCAGTTTGACATTGAAGGCGCGGATGGCCACTCCCCACATGATGGTGATGGCGGTGATCTGAGCTGCTCCACTGCCGATGCACGCACCCACGGCACCGTGGGCTGGAATGAGATATGCAGCCACGCTCCAATCAACGATGCCGGCCAGAATGGTAGCAAAGATTACGATCCCCTGCCGCTCCACACTCTGCAGCAGACTCTGTACGGGAGTCATGAACGCTTTGGGCATGCAAAGAATGGGAGCCAGGGTGACCACCATGGACGCACCCCGATACCTCTCGCCGTAGAACAGGAGCAACGCCGGCGCCGCGATGGCGGCGGCTACAAAGTGCAATGGAAATGAGGTGAGCGCGAGGTAGCGAAAGGATGAAGCAGAAACCGCAGAATTCCTTGACTTGTCGCGTCCGTGCTGGGCAAAGATGGTGGACGCGGCGGCGGAGCCGAAGACAGTGGACGCGATGAGAAGGCGATCGGCGAGACTGAACGCGACAGAATAAAAAGCGATCTGGCGAATATCGTCGCTGAGGTGGCGCAGCAAAATGACCTCAGAGCGGCTCCAGACGATGAGGCCGATAACCATGCTGGTGACGCTCTGCATGGCAAACCGGATCATGCGTCTGCGCAAATCCTCCGGTTGAACATGCTGTTTCTCCCAAGTGAGGACCCGCCGCATGGTAGGAATGAGCCGAACCACAAAATCGACGGCCCGCATGCTGAAGAACGCCGCACCCACGCCGACCACTCCCCAGTGAAAAACCACTGTGGCCAGAATGGCGACGAAGTAGACAAAAGTGGACCACACCGAGCCGGGCAGATTTGCGGCCAGGTTTTCAGTGGCGACGTTGGCCTGGGCTGAAACCGAATTGACCATTCCCGGCCAGATGCTAAGCACGACCAGCAGCGCCGCCGACCGGTATTCTGCCTGACCGCGCAGAAAAGCCCACAAAACGATGCCACTGGTAGCGACCGTTGCGAAGGCGATTTGCAAAGACAGGGTTCGAAAGTAGATGAATCGAGCGGTGCCGCGGTCGCCTTTGCCGATGAACTCGGCCATGTATTTTGCGGTGGTTGCGGGAATCCCGAGGCTGCCCAGACTGGCAGTCAGGGTGGCGATCCACATGACGTAGACCATGTAGCCCATCTTTGACGGGCCCAGCGTGCGGGCAATTGCGATGGATGTGATCAGGGTCGCGACAGCGGTGATCACGTTCTCGATGCCATACCAGCTGGTGTTCCGAGCGATAGTCTTGGTGTTCGACATGCGGATGGACTCTCAGATTTTAGCGTTTTCTATGTTTTGGCGTGCGGAGGGGCTTGCCGAGGAACCGCTCGATGGCGTCCCCCAAAAACCACAAAACTTTTGGAACCGTTTGCGTTTCTATGACTTAGTGCATTTTCTTCCCTCTTGGATGGGGCTATTCCTGCAATTTTAGCTAGCAATTGAAATGCCGAAAGGGAAGGCCGGCAATGGCATGCGATGGGCCAGAAAAAGCGGGGGAAACGGCTATCCGGGGGTGCGCGAAAGGGAAAAAGTTTTCCACTTTATGCCCGGATCATTGTCCCAACTCTTTCCACTCGGAGGGAAAAGTTTTTTCCACTTTGGCGGCCCAGCCAATGCCCTATAGCGCTGCCAGACAGGGATATAACCCGTGGAAATCGGTTTCTCGCCGGAGTCCCAAGTTTGGACCCTGCTTTGCTAGGGGAAGGATGTCGTTCCAGGACTCGACATGACTGAGAGTGTAGCGATAGCCGGTAATTTGCCGGTCGCGCTTGCCAAGAGGCAGGCGCGGCCCGCGGGCCATATCGACGCGCACATGCAGCGCGCCGTCGCATGTATCGCCGAGAGCGATTGCCCGGTATTGATTGTGGGCGAGCGCGGGGTGGGCAAGCGATCGATTGCCGCGCAGATTCACGCGCAGTCGCATCGATGCCGCCGACCCTTTGTGGAGATTCGCAGCGCCGATGCCGATGAGCACGCAATCGTTTCGGCATTTTCGGCCAGAGGGACGATCTATCTGGCGGAGATCGGCGACCTGAGCCTTTCGCTGCAGGATCTGATCGTGGGCACGTATTTTCATGGCCAGGACCCACATGGCAGCCGCCTGATTTGCGGAACCAGCAGCGAGCTATCGGAGGAAGTAAAAGCCTGGCGCATGCGCGAGGACTTTTATTACCTGGTGTCGGTGGTGATGCTCAGGATTTCGCCATTGCGGATCAGGAAATCGGAAATCCTGCTGATTGCCGATGAACTTCTCACCCACTACGCGAAGCAATTCGATCGCCCCAAGCCGGTGCTGGGCGAGGAAATCATGGGATTCCTGCTGGAACACACCTGGCCGGAAAACTTGAACGAACTTGATACCGCGATCAAGACCTTCGTAGCGATAGGCGATCCGTCGATTTCACTGGCTGCGCTGAAGGCGGCGGCACCAAATATGAATTGGAATGGACACCGCAAGCCCCCGTCGCTGAAGGAAGCTACACGCGCAGCCTCCACCCAGATCGAGCGCAAATTGATTTCCGAGGTTCTTGTGGCCACGGGAGGCAATCGCAAACGCGCCGCAGACGAGCTGGGGATCAGTTACAAGGCGTTGCTTTACAAGCTCAAGCAGATTGGAGCGGAACCGATGCAAAACAGGAGTGGGGCGGCGCTATGAAACTGAGGGGACTTCTTCATCTCGCATTTTTATTGCCATGCCTGGTATGCGCAGCGCAAAACACCCAACAGGCAGCCACGTCGCCCGACCCGGCGCAGGGCGCGGCCACCCCGGGCACCGTGCCGCCGCCTGCAGCTGGAGCTGGTGACAGCTATGTAATCGGCCCGTCGGATGTCATCACCGTTACGGTGTGGCAAGATCCCAAGCTGTCGGGCAGCCTTCTGGTGCGCCTGGACGGAAAAATCTCGATTCCCTTGCTCGGCGACCTGATGGCGGCCGGCAAGACTCCGCTGGAATTGTCGGATGAAATCACGACCAAACTCAAGAAGTACATCCAGGATCCGAACGTGTCGGTGGTGCTGACGCAAAGCAACAGCAAGAAGGTTTACTTGCTGGGCGAGGTCACGAAAAGAGGACCGGTGGACTTGACGCCGGGCATGACTCTGCTGGAGGCCATTTCTGCCGCCGGCGGATTAACCGACTACGCAAATAAGGGGAAGATCTACATTCTGCGCCTGGAAGACGGCAAACAGGAAAGAATCCCCGTGCACTACAAGGAAGCATTGAAAGGCAGCGAAGAATCGAACGTCGCTCTCAAGTCGGGCGACACGATTGTCGTTCCCTGAAGGGGGCAGCATGAGAAAGAGCCTTGGTTTAGCGGTTATGTTCGCGATTGCAACCGCGTGGACGCATGCGCAGGTTGAGCCCGAAGCCACTGGTGGGAGCTTTTTGCCCGGAGTCTCGGCCACCCAACCCGTCACGCAGAATCTGCTTGACTATTCGTTCCGCTATGCGCAAACGGCGTACATTTACGGGAGCAACAGCGCGAACAACCAATCGACGGGGATCGCCTCAGGGGCTTTTGACTACTCGCATTCAAGCGAGCACTTCCCGCTCAAACTGAACTATATCGGCGGTTACATCTGGCCCGTGGCCGGCCCATCGTTGGGAACCGGAATGTTTCATCATTTGGTTCTTTCTCAAACATTCAATCAAGGGCGCTGGAGCGTTTTGGCATACGACGACGTGAAGGACAACCCGGAAGCTCCGACGGTTGGCTTTTCGGGAGTTGCCGGCACGGGCGAACCCATCAGCGGATCGGGAACGGGGAGTTCAACTGCGGCGACCATCCTCGACATCAATACGCGCGTCGTGAACAATCTTGCCGAGGGAGAATTTGGATACCGCGTTGGCACGGCGACGACGCTCAGCCTTGGCGGGGGCTCACAAGTTCTTAACTTCCCGAATGGCGGCGGTCTGAATACCAGCGGCGAGCTGGCGAACGCGGGGATTACGCGCAACCTGAGCGCGCGCACCGCCCTTGTCGGGCAGTTTGAGTTTTCTCACTTCAGCTTTGGCGCATCAGCCTATTCCAACGACACGGCGGGCAGCTACAACATCAATTCCGTGCCCATCGGCTTTCGGTACTCATGGACCCGTCAGATCACGGTCAGCGTAGAGGCCGGGCCACAATGGATCAACAGCTCAAACAGCGCGATTGCGCCGCCGGTTACAACGGCAATGGTCAATGCGGCAGCCCTCGGTACGTTCCGCATGGGAAGTCTGAGCTTGACGTATGACCGTGGAGTGGAATCAAGCTCAGGCTATTTAGCCGCGGCGGTGGTTGATTCAGTCAAGGGAAATTTCTCGCACAGGTTCGGCAGACAAACATCGGTTGGACTTACCGGAGGGTTCTTCCGCTTCGCCGCAGTGCAGACCGCAGATGGAACCGCGGATGCCGTAAGCGGCGGAGCACAGTTCTCTCAGAATATCGGCCGGTATGTCAACTTCTCTGCGAATTATGCGGCTGTCGATCAGACGTCCCTTCTCACAGGAGCGGCGCCTCAAGGGAACGTTCTGAACGGGCTATATCACAGCGTCAGCTTCAGTCTTGCATTTGCTCCGCGGCAATATCGGTCGAACCAATAAGGGATCAAGGAGTTCTATGCTCGGGCATCGTGAATTGACATTGGAAGATTACACCGGCATTCTCAGGCGGCGGTTCTGGCTCATCGTAGGCTGCGCAATCGGCTTATCCGTTGTGGCCGCCGTGCTGGCTCGCGTGATCCCTCCGCAGTTTAAATCCCAAACGTTCGTGCTCATCGAGCGGCCGCAGGTTCCCGAAGAGTATGTGAAGCCGGTCATCACCGAAGACCTGGAACAGCGCTTGGCTTCGCTGAAAGAGCAGATCCTGAGCCGCACGCGCCTGCAGCCGATCATCGAGCAATACGACCTGTTCGGGAGCAAGCGCTTCCATCTCTTCGGCAAGAAAGAATACGACATGGACGACCGCGTCGCCATGACGCAAAAAGCCATCGGGATCAAGCCCATCCCGTCGGGGCGCGGCGGCATGCCCGGCTTCTACCTTACATTCACTGCGGGAAATCCACATGTCGCTCAGGACGTCTGCGGCAAAATCACCTCGCTGTTCGTGGTTGACAACCTGCAGGAGCGCGAACAGACCGCACAAGGCACCACGGATTTTCTGAAGCAGCAGCTGGACGATGCCAAGAAGACTTTGGACGAGCAGGATGCCAAGCTGGCGGCGTTTCAGCAACAGCATTTCGGGATGCTTCCCGATCAGGAAACTTCGAATAACAGCAATCTTCAGGCGCTGATGACGCAGATGAATGCGGCCACGGAAGCACTGAGCCGCATGCAGCAGAACGTCACTTTTCTCCAGGCGATGATTTCGCAGCAGACGCAAAATGACTCGATTCCTGCCCAGGCGGCTGTGGCCGAGGACGAGCGCAAGAAAGAGCTCCAGGACTTGATCAACCAGAAGAAAATTCTGGATGCGCAATATACCCCCGACTATCCTGACGTGGTTGCGATCTCGCGCAAAATCGCTGATCTCAGGGCAGAGATTGCGCAGTCGCCGCAGCAGGCGCCGGCCGCGGCGGCGAGCCAGCCCGATTCTCCTCAACTGCAGCAACTGAAGGCGCAGCTACGCGCCGCGCAGCAATCCATGGCGGATGAGAAGCAGCAGCAGGTTCGCATCGAGGAAGAGATCCGCACCTACGAGTCCCGGATCGAATCTTCGCCGCGGGTCGAGGAAGAGTACAAGGAGATCACCCGCGATCACGAGACGGCTCTGCAGTTTTACAACGGCTTGCTGGCCAAGATGAACGAGTCGTCGATGGCGACCGCGCTGGAGCAGCGTCAGCAGGGCGAGCAGTTCCGCATAGTCGACCCGCCCAATCTTCCCGAAGCAGCAAGCTTTCCCAACCACCTCATGTTCGAGGTGGGTGGGCTTGTAGGCGGTCTGATTCTGGGCCTGGCTCTAGCCGGATTTTTGGAATATCACGATAAATCGTTGCGCAATGAGAAGGACATTTGGGCCTTCACCAAGCTGCCGACGCTGGCCACCATCTCGCGCATTGAGGAACTGGCCGCGGGCAATGGAAGCAAGAAGCGGGAGATCAATTTCGTGCAGTCCGCCGAATCTATGGAAGGCGTGAGGACCTAATCATGTACAAATCCTTTTTCGCGCTTCGCGACTTCCCATTCGGGTGCAGCCCCGATCCGCGGTTTTTGTACCTGATGCCGCAGATTCGGGAGGCGCTCGCCTGCCTGCAGTACGGCATTGCGGCGCGCAAGGGTTTCGTGGTGATGACCGGTGAGGTGGGAACCGGGAAAACCACTCTTCTCAAGACAGTTCTGGGTACGTTTGCCAACGATCGCGTTTCGTCTGCCTTCGTTTTCAACCCCCGGCTCGATGTGCTCGACTTCCTTGAATTCGTTCTCATCGACTTTGGCGTGACGCCGACGACGCGGACCAAGTCGGGCATGTTGCAGCAGCTGAACCATTGGCTGATTGAGCGTTATCGCAATCATGGACTGTGCGTGATCGTGGTTGACGAGGCCCAGAATCTCTCCGGTGAACTGCTGGAAGAGATCCGCCTGTTGACCAACCTGGAAACGTCATCGGAAAAATTGTTGCAGATCGTGCTTTCGGGCCAGCCGGAGCTGGAAAACACATTGCGCGACCCCAAGGTGCGGCAGCTCCGCCAGCGCGTTGCGTTATGGTGCAAGACGCGCGCGTTGACTTCGGAGCAGACGCAGGCTTATATCGCCGAAAGACTTCGCATCGCCGGAGCGACCGAGCCAGTGTTTTCTGCCGAAGCGGGAGAGCTTGTGTACCGCTACTCGCAAGGCATCCCTCGCGTCATCAATCTTATTTGCGAACACGCGATGATCTCGGCTTACGTGGAACAATCCAAGCACATCCCGGGACGAATTGTGGAATCGGTCAGCGCGGAACTGGATCTGGACAAGGAACCTTTTGTTCTTTCAGAGGGCGCAATGCCGGGTGCGATAGCAAATGCTCTGCGGGCTTCCGAGGCATCCGAGGCCGATCTCGACTTGGAGCGGCGGTCTTTCGCCAACCAAAGGCGTGCGCACCCTGACATGGAGGAGATTCCTTCGCACTTTTTTAAATCTCCCGCAGTCAAATTCGAACTTGAGGAGTCACCGCTGGCTGAGAACGAGTTGCCGGTGACGTCTTCCAAGCCGGTCCGCGAGTCGCAAACTCTACCGACACCATGAGAGGCGTTTAGATATGAGCCGTATTTACGAAGCACTTCAAAGAGCAGACCGCGAACGAAAGGTCGCGCCGGCGCCGGGCGGGGACATTATCGCCGAGCCCGCGCCGCTGGCTGAAGTTGCGGAACTTCCCTCTGCGGCCGGCGAGTTTGCATACGAGCGGGTACAAGAGAAGGCCTGGCAACCGTCACTGACTGCTCTGCCGACGCTTGCCGAGCGGGGGGTAAGTGTCGAGCAGTTCCGTGCTCTTCGTTCACGCATTTACCAGGCTCGCTACGAAGCTCCGCTGAAGACACTCCTGATTTCGAGCGGTCTGCCTGCGGAAGGCAAGAGCTTTGTGACATGCAACCTTGCAGTAAGCCTGGCACGTAGCGGCATCAACAAGATTCTGCTCATCGATGGCGATTTGCGCCGTTCCTCGCTGCACACCATGCTGGGCGCTTCCAACGAAGTGGGCCTGTCGGATTACCTGTCGGGCAGGGCGGGATTGAGCATGATCATGCAGCGCCCGCCTGCGCCTAAGACGGCCGCAGGCTCCGGCGCCGAAGCTTTTGCGAACCTGACGTTTATCTCGGCCGGCAAAGCCGAAGACGGCTCTTCAGAGCTGATTGCCAATCACCGTTTCAAGGAACTCGTTGATGCAGTTTCGCCGCACTTCGACTGGATTTTGATCGACTCTCCGCCGGTTCTGGCGGTTGTTGACGCGGTGGAACTTGCGCAGGTGGCAGATGCCGTATTGCTTGTGGCGCGCGGGGGAAGCACTTCGTTCGAAGTTGCACAGCGCGCACAGTCCAGCTTCCACAACTCGCGCATCCTGGGTTTTGTGCTGAACGACGTCAAGGACGCGCCGCGCCGTAAGTCTTATTACAACTACAACAATTACTACTACAGAGATTCTGCAACCAAGGACCATGCAAACGCATGAAAGGGTAGCAGGGACCCAAAATGATTCGACTTTTCAATGTTTATTATCCAACCCGGACGCTGCTGTTGCTGTTTTGCGAAGCGCTGATCGTATGTGGTTCGTTCTTGCTCGCCACCACTTACATGATCGGGCCCGATGCCTATCCCACGCTGGTCTACCAAAATGGGCTAGTGAAGATCGGCTGCATCACGATCTTCACCCTGCTTCTTTCCTATTACTTTGATCTGTACGAGCCGCAACGGGTTTCAGGGCGCTGGGAGATCTACTTCCGGCTGCTGTTGGTTCTGAGTGTTTTATCGTTCGCCCTGGCCGGCGTGGTTTATGTATTCCCCGGCATTGACATCGGACCGAACGTTCTGGTCGCCGGCGTTTCGATTATGACCCTTGCTCTCGTACCCTGGCGATCGGCGTACGAGCGCATCATTCACCTCCCCATGTTCTGCCAGCGGGTGTATGTGGTGGGAAATGGCGAACGGGCGCGCGCGGTGGTGGATATTCTGCGTTCCCGCCGCGATGCCGGGATGAAGGTACTGGAGGGACAGGGCAGCGCAAACGACTCGCGCGGTGATCTGGAACACTTTGCCGCGGACCTGCGTGGATTTTGCCAGCCCAAGCTCAGCGTTGACCGTGTGATTGTGGCCATGGAAGATCGCCGCGGAGCACTGCCCGTGCAGGAGCTGCTGAATCTGAGGCTGCGCGGAGTAGTGGTCGAAGATGCGAGCTTCGTCATGGAGCGCTTGCTCGGCAAGCTGTCGCTCGACGGTCTTCATCCCAGCAGCCTCATCTTCACTCATGGCTTCAATGTGAAGGCATTTCACCAGATTACGCGGCGCATTGTCTCCATCCTGGTTTCCTTTATCGCCCTGGTCATCTGCCTGCCCATCATTCCCATTCTCATGGTGGCGATACGTCTTTCTTCACCCGGACCCATCTTCTTCCGGCAGACCCGGGTGGGATTGGGCGGGCGCCATTACTCGGTGATCAAGTTCCGGACCATGCGCCAGGACGCCGAAGCCAATGGGGCGGTGTGGGCAACCCAGGACGATCCTCGCATCACCAAGCTGGGCAAGTGGATGCGCATGACGCGGCTAGACGAAATTCCGCAGCTATGGAACGTGTTGCGCGGAGAGATGGGCTTTGTGGGCCCGCGTCCGGAACGGCCGGAGTTTGTTGAGATGCTGTCGAGCAAGATTCCGTATTACGAGTTCCGGCACATGATCCGCCCCGGGATTACGGGGTGGGCGCAGGTGCGGTACAAATACGGCGCAAGCATTGAAGAGACCAAGCACAAACTGGAATACGATCTTTACTACATCAAGCACCTGTCGCTCGGCCTCGATCTGCTGATCATGTTCGAGACCATCAAAACCATCATTCTGCGCCGGGGTGCCCAATGAAGTTCGTATTCTGGATTTCGCTGGCAGGGATCTTCTACACCTACCTTGGGTATCCGGTAGCCATGTGGGTCCTGGCACGGCTGCGCCCTCGCTCCTGGCGTTCCAGCCCAATGACTCCCAGCGTGAGTGTTGTGCTCGCCGTTCATAACGGGGCAGCGCTTCTTCCCGGCAAGATCCGGCATCTTCTGAGCCTTGACTATCCCAATGTGAAGGAGATCATCCTTGTCTCCGATGGTTCTAGCGACGGCACAGCAGAAATCCTGGGCCGGCAGCGTGACCCGCGCATAAAAACCATCGTGCTCACGGAGCACGGCGGCAAAGCGGTCGCCGTCAACGCCGGCATGGCCGCGGCTACCGGG
>JASHYS010000427.1 GCA_030042915.1 Acidobacteriaceae bacterium | reverse complement strand
GTGATAAACCGCCGGCAGGCATCGTTCACAAAGTCGGGAAGGGAAGAGTCTACATGGGCGGCCAAACCGCCGGCCAAGCGCTCTCGTCGCTCGGGGTGTCGCGCGACGTCGAATTCAGCCAGCTCGAATCCGGCGCAAACTTCATGTTCGTGCACCGCAAACTCGACAACGGCGACCTGTATTTTGTCGACAACCGCGATGACCGCGCCGAGGACGTGGACGCGACCTTCCGCGTCGTCGGAAAAGCGCCTGAATTGTGGGACGCGGCGACGGGCGCGACGCAGCCGGCCTCGTACAAAACTGCCGCGGGGCGCACCACGGTGCCCCTGCATCTCGATCCCTATGGAACGGCGTTCATCGTTTTCCGCGCCAAGGCCACTGCCGGCGCGCGGGATCTGCCGCCGCCGCGGGAAACGGTCGTGCCGGGACTCGACGAGGCGCTCAACAGCGACTGGGCCGTCAGCTTTCAATCCAAGCGTGGCGCGCCCCAATCTACGAATTTTGCTCGACTCGCCTCGTGGAGCGAGTCTTCCGATGCGGGCGTGAAGTACTTCTCGGGAACCGCGACGTATTCGAAAACCATCCAGGTTCCGGCCGATGCGTTTGTGCCGGGAGGGCGGCTGTGGCTCGACCTGGGCGACGTCGAAAATGTCGCTGAAGTTGCGGTGAATGGCAAATCTCTGGGCATTCTTTGGAAGACGCCCTTCAAGGTGGACGTGACCGGAGCGCTGATGCCGGGGAGCAACAAGCTCGAGATCAAGGTAACGAATTTGTGGGTAAACCGCATCGTCGGCGACCAGCAGCCATGGTCGCTGAAGAAGTACGCATTCGCCGACTTCGCGCCTTACAAAGCCGATTCGCCGCTCTTGCCTTCGGGGCTTCTGGGGCCGGTGCGTTTGCTTTCGCTGGCCGCCCCGCCGGATTCGCGCTGAGGCAATTCCGCGCTTTCCTGGCCGCCCGAAAAGTCTCCCGTGCCCCATCCTTTCGCGAGCCTTTCGCGAAAGGGTGGGAAACCACAGAAGACGGGTGCACGATTTTCCGAACCGGTCTAACCAAAACCGCGCGGCAAATTCCACTTGCACTCTGAAAGGAAAATCGGAAAGAATCGCTAAGCGATGTTTCCCCGACCCGAATTCATTGGGCCGTTGCGTCGCATTCGCAAGCGTTCGGCAACAGCAAAGGGGAGGTTGAAATGAGCAGTGTGCGAGTGCTTGTTGGTACGCACAAAGGTGCATTTGTCCTGACTGCCGACGGTAAGCGCAAAGATTGGAGAGTGAGCGGCCCGTTCTTCGCGGGCTGGGAAATCTATCACATGAAAGGTTCGCCGGCTGATCCCAACCGCATTTACGTCTCGCAAACCAGCGGCTGGTTCGGGCAGCTGCTGCAGCGCTCCGACGATGGCGGCCAGACTTGGCACCAGCCTGGTTTGCCCAATGAAGCCATTCCCGCGCCCGGTCCGCCCAAGGCCCTGCCCAATCGGTTTGCTTACGATACGTCGGCCGAGACCGGCAAGCCGCTCACCACGCACCAGTGGTACGACGGCACGCAGCATCCGTGGGAATTCAAGCGCGTATGGCACCTGGAGCCCTCGCTCACCGACTCCGACACGGTATACGCCGGCGTTGAAGACGCAGCGTTGTTCCGCTCCACCGATGGCGGCGAGAGCTGGCAGGAGCTTTCAGGCTTGCGCGGCCACAGCTCCGGCCCGCACTGGATGCCGGGCGCAGGCGGCATGGGCCTGCACACCATCATCCTTGATCCCGGCAATTCTAAGCGGATCTATATCGCGATTTCCGCCGCCGGCGCCTTTCGCACCGACGACGGTGGCGCGACCTGGAAGCCGATCAACAAGGGCCTGAAGTCGAACTTCATGCCCGACCCGGCCGCGGAAGTCGGCCACTGCGTGCATCACGTGGCCATGCACCGCTCGCGCCCCGATGTGCTCTTCATGCAAAAGCACTGGGACGTAATGCGCAGCGACAATGCCGGGGAAAGCTGGCGCGAGGTAAGCGGCAACCTCCCCACCGACTTTGGATTTGCCATCGATGTGCACGCGCACGAGCCGGAAACGCTGTATGTGGTGCCCATCAAAAGTGACTCCGAGCATTTTCCCATCGAGGGCAAGCTGCGCGTGTACCGCAGCCGCACCGGCGGCAACGAGTGGGAGCCGCTGGCCAAAGGGCTGCCCGAGAAAGATTGCTACGTGAATGTGCTGCGCGACGCCATGGCAGTCGATACGCTCGATGACTGCGGCATTTACTTCGGCACGACAGGCGGGCAGGTCTATGCCTCGGCCGACGCCGGCGATAGCTGGGCGCCCATCGCGCGCGATCTGCCCGCTGTGCTCTCGGTCGAAGTGCAAACGCTGCAATGAGGCAGAGGCCAAGGGACCAAAGCAGTGAGGACTTACCGAGGCGCGCGATTCCTGGGCTCTGAAGATGTAGCGCCGGCATCCTTGCCGGCTGAGTGCAGGCGTCCACGCCCGCACATGTTCGCAGAGTAATTGTGGA
>JASHYS010000426.1 GCA_030042915.1 Acidobacteriaceae bacterium | reverse complement strand
GTTGATCGGCATCGCCCTGACGAGGGTCACGGCGCCGCGACTCAGGAAACTACGCCAGTTACTGGAACAGGTGGCCGCGAAGGATCTGACTACGTTCGCCGTTGTAACGGGGACGGATGAACTCGGCGATTGCGGCACGACATTGAACACCTCGATGGAGTCGATTCGCGGGGTGATGCATTCGGTGGCAAAGGGTGCTGACAGGCTTTCGGCCGCAACGACGGAGATCAGCACGCGAAGCGTGCAGAGCGCGGGCAATGCGCGAACCGAGTCGGGCAAGATCAACCAGATTGCCGCGGCGGTGCAGGAGATGACGGCGACCATCGGCGAGATCAGCCACAACGCCGAGAATGCGGCGTCTGCCAGCCGCGAGTCGGCGCAAACCGCCGAGCGAGGCGGCGCTGTGATGCAATCCGCGGCAACCACCATGGAGAAGATCGCCGCCGCAACCCGGACCGTTGCCGACAAGATGACATCGCTGGCGGAGCGATCGCAGGAAATCGGCAAGGTGGTCAACGTGATCCAGGAGATCAGCGAACAGACCAACCTGCTGGCGCTGAATGCGGCCATCGAGGCGGCGCGCGCCGGAGAGCACGGACGCGGCTTTGCCGTAGTGGCGGGCGAGGTGCGGCGATTGGCCGAGCGCACCAAGAGCGCTACGGAAGAGATCTCGGCGACCATTCGCAGCATCCAGGAGGAGACGCAGACGACGATGCAGGTAATGGCCGAAAGCCGAACTGCCGTGGAGGGCGGCCTGGAAGAGACTACGAACGCGCAGCGGAGCCTGGAGGCCACAATTGAGGCTTCGAAACGAGTGGAAGAACAGATCAGCTTGATCGCCACTGCGGCCACCGAGCAAACGTCGGCTGCCGGAGAGATCTCTGAGTCGGCAGGGCAAATTTCGCAATTGTCGGCGCAAAACACGCAGGTGGCGGAGGAAGCAGTGGAGGCCCTGAAGAACCTCACAGCTGTGGCAGCGGAGCTTGATGGCCTGATCCGCCAATTCCGGCTGGAGGACGAAACACAGAGCGTAGGGAGATTGAGCGGCAACCGGCAGGCAGCGCTGGAGCCGGCCCTGGGCGGCGCGCACAACTGAAGCCCATGACGCTCGCTCCCGAAAGGTTGGAGCAGGCGGGAATCCCAGGTCTGCAGCTCCGGCGAGTCAGCACGAACGATTCGCCGGGGCTTCCCGCCCGCGCAGCGTGAAACCGGGCATTTGCCGCGTCAATCCTCTCTCGGCTCGCATAGGAGTCGCAGAGTTTTCATCTTCCCGGCGAGCCTCTCGGTTACAGTTATTCTGGTAATGACGTCCGGCCTGGGGGAAAACACCGGCCCTCGCCTGCAGCGCCGGGTAAGACTGCATCCAACCTTGGAGAGAAACTGGCATGAGCGCGGCGAAGTATGACCTGGTGGTGATTGGTTCCGGGCCCGCGGGGCAGAGAGCCGCCGTAGCTGCAGCCAAAATGGGCAAACGCGTAGCCGTGGTTGAGGCGCGCGCGGTGGTGGGCGGGGTGTGTATCAACACCGGCACCATTCCCTCCAAAACCATGCGCGAGGCGGTTCTGCATCTTTCCGGCTACAACTACCGCAGCGTTTATGGCGTGAATTACCGGGTGAAGGAAAAGATCACCATGGCAGATCTGGCCTTCCGCGTGCAGGCGGTGATCAAGACCGAAGTGGACGTGACAGAAGCGCAGCTTTCACGCAATGGCATCGACGTGGTGCACGGCATCGCTCATTTCATCGATCCCTTCCATGTTCGCGTTGACGGCCCGCAGGGCGAATCGACGCTTGAGGCTGGCCAGATCATCATCGCAGTGGGCACCAAACCGGCGGTTTCAGGCAAAGTACCGGTGAACGGCAAGACCATCGTCAACAGCGACCAGATTCTTGGCCTGGAGGCGCTGCCCAGAACGCTGATTGTGGTGGGCGGCGGCGTGATTGGTGTGGAATACACGTGCATGTTCGCGGTGCTCGGCGTAAGAGTCACGTTGATCGAGAAGCGCAACCGGCTGTTGGAGTTTGCCGATCAGGAGATTATTGAGGCGCTAAGCTACCACCTGCGCGACAGTTTTGTCACCATGCGCCTGGGCGAGGAAGTGGAGAGTGTCGAAGAACCGACACCGGGGACGGTGGTGGCCAACCTGCAGAGCAAGAAAAAGGTTTCGGGCGACGCGCTGCTTTACGCGGTGGGCCGGCAGGGGAACGTGGATGACCTGAACCTGGCCGCGGCCGGACTGGAAGCTGACGCGCGCGGGCGCATTGCCGTCGACGAGCACTTTCAGACCAAGGTGGATCACATTTATGCCGTGGGCGACGTAGTGGGCTTTCCATCGCTGGCGTCGGTGTCGATGGAGCAAGGGCGAATCGCCGCGGTGCGCGCGTTCGGCGACAAGGCCGCCACGTCGAACCCCAGCTTTTATCCCTACGGCATCTATACGATTCCGGAGATCAGCTTCATCGGCAAGACCGAGGAGCAGTTAACCGGCGAAGATGTGCCCTACGAAGTAGGCATGGCCTACTACCGCGAGGTAGCGCGCGGGCAGATTCGCGGAGATACGACCGGGAGGCTGAAGCTGATCTTTCATCGCGACACGCGCAAGGTGCTGGGCGTGCACGTTATTGGCGAGGAGGCCAGCGAGCTCGTGCATATCGGCCAGGCGGTGATGACGCTGGATGGCACGGTGGATTACTTCATTGACACGGTCTTCAACTATCCCACGCTGGCCGAGTGCTACAAGGTTGCGGCATTCAACGGGCTGGGGCGATTGCAGCGCTACCAGCAGCCGCCGCCAGCCAACAGCACACAACAGACAGCAGGCGGCGGGAATCGGGGATCGGGAGGCTACGGCGATTCCTGAGTAGGTGTATCCTTTGGGGCCCATTGCAAGGTCGACGGCTCCCTGCTTCCACCCCACGAACAAAGACCCGTTCGTGGGGACCCGGGCTGGTCGCGTCGACTTGGAGATTGTGGCTTCGGACACAGCAACTCAGGAATCGCGATAGCTGTTCGCTGAATTCGCTCGAAGGAGGTGGCCATGACCACGGCGATCGGCGTCGTTATTACCGACCATATCGTGACTGGCAGGCTGGAGGATCAACAGCTGACCGGGACGGTTCTGCGCTATCCCGACGATCCC
>JASHYS010000425.1 GCA_030042915.1 Acidobacteriaceae bacterium | reverse complement strand
CCGTGCACCGCCAGGTTGCCCCAGAGGTAGCCGCTCGATGGCTCGTTGACATCGGGAATTTTCTGCAGCAGCGGATAGCCGTCGGCCACCACGCCTTCGAAATCGTAGGGCCGCTGGTCGGAGCGGTAATTGTGCTGCCAGGTTCTTTCCAGATAGTCGGTGCCGATGGCTGCCGTGGACCAGACGTGGCCGTCGCCGGAGACTTCGCCGGAGTCGAAGAAATTATCGAGCACGCCGAATTGGAGCGCGAGCTTGTGCTCGTTGGGCGTCACCGATTCACCGTACATGGCCCAGCGTGCGTCGCCGTTGCCCACGGGTTTTCCGTTTTGCTCCAGATCGCCGAAAATCTGATCGTAAGTGCGATTCTCCTTGATGATGTAAATGATGTGGCGAATGGGAAAGCGGGCTCCCGCGGCGAACGCGATCTGCTCCTGCGCGGCCTTCATGCGATTCGATGCGAGCGCGATTGAGGTCCATGCAGGCAGATTCGCTGCGATTTCGCGCTCGTCAAGCGTGGCCAGTGACCCGTAGAGCAGCGTTTCGATGCGCGTACTCGGGCCGTGGCGGCCATTTGGTTGCAATGGCGAGATGCGTTGCGGAAAGTCATTGGGTCCGGTTCCTTTGCCCTTGGCCGTTGCCACGTAGAGCTTGCCTCCTGAGCTCGACGCGATGAAGGCCATCGAAATCGGCATCCACTCGGCAGGCACGAAGCCGTCGGGCTCAACCATGCCCGCCTTGGCGGCTTTGGCTGTGAGCTTTTTCGTGTCGATTACCGCAACTGCGTCGGTGGCCATGTTGGCCACGTAGAGACGGCTGCCATCGCCGTTCACCGCCAGCGCCACAGGCTCGGCGCCGAAGTAGCTCTGCCCCGGCAGGCGCGTGTCGAAATAGCCTCTGACGGAGAACTGCCCCACGTTGACCGCAGCGACGGCGTCGCGATTCGACAGCGCGACGTAAAGGACCTTTTCATCGGGCGAAAACGCGAAGGCGCAGGGATGCGTTCCCGGTTTGACGGGGTTGGAGGGCTTGAGCAGCGTGAGCTTGCGCGCCACAATGCCGCGCGCCAGATCGAGCTCAACGATTTCCGACGCGTTCCACAAAGCCACAAAGGCGCGCTTTTCATCCCGGGTGACGGCGATGGCAATGGGATAGGTCGCGGGCACGGCATCGCTCTCAGAAAGATCGAAGCGCTTTTCGACGGCGCCGGTGGCAACATCGAGAAGCACGACATCGTCGGAAAGATCTTCGGCGACGAGAAGTTTTTCGTGGCCGGCCGCGCCGAGGACGGTGATCGCGGCCGGGTAGGGAATGCCCTCCGTGCGGTCGACGCCGCCAGGCAGGCGGGTTTCTCTCCCCGGAGCCAGCTGCGGCGGGTCGAGATGAATCAGGCGCTCGGATGCGATTCGGCCGCCGGCGAAGCTGTAGACCGCGACGCCGCTGCCCACGGCCTCGCGAGCGTCGCCCCGCGGATTGGTGAGCGAGGCCATGCTGGCGAAAATGTGCGCGCCGTCGCGACTGAAGGCGAGGCCGGAGTAAAGCGTTTGCCGGGCGCGTGGGCCGGTGCGCGCATCGGGAAAGTCAGCGAGCGCGCCGGTTTGTGTGTCGAGCACGGCCAGTGACTGATCGTAATTCGATTCAAATGTTCCGTAGCCGGCATTCAACGTGACGACGTAACGGCCATCCGGGGAGACAGCCATCGATACAGGCAGCCCGTTGGTGCGCTGCGGCGCGCCGGGAACTTCGCCGATGATCTGCTTGCTCGAAGGCAGGTTGATAATTTGCGGAGGGATCTGCGTGGGGACTTGTGGTGTGTTTTGCTCGGGGGATTGCGCAGCGGAAAACGATGGAATAAAAAGCAAGGCCACGCTAAAAAAGAAAGGAATAATCCATCGATGCATGAAAAGACCTCGGAGTTGATCCAACGTGATACGGATCAATCTCACGTGGAAGGAAGAATCGCTTGGCAGCGAACCGACTCGAAAAGGATTGTACACGGGAGCGGTGAGCGGCCGGTTTATGCCGCCTAGCCATGAGGACATCAATATCTAGGCCCCACCCTTTCCGCTTCGTGCAGCGGAAAGGGTGGGGCAAATCAAGGCAAGCTTACGGATAAATGCCACGAATCTGCACGGCCTCGGCCACGCGGCCGATGCCAAGCATGTTGGCGGCAATGCGCATGGGTACTTTCCTCTCAAGATGAATCTTGAGCACGTCGTTAAATGCGGTCTTCATCACGCGCTCGAGTTTTTTGTAAATGTCCGCGGCCTCCCAGAACAGGTGCTGCTCGTCCTGCACCCATTCGAAGTAGGAAACGGTGACGCCGCCCGCATTGCACAGGATATCGGGAATCACAAAGACGCCCTTGCTTTCGAGAATGCGGTCGGCAGCGGGCGTGAGAGGCCCGTTGGCAGCTTCGGCGATGATGTGCGCCTTCACTGCGCCTGCGTTGTCGGCGTGTACGGCGTTTTCCAGCGCGGCCGGCACCAGGATGTCGCACTTCATTGCCAGCAGCTCGTGGGGCAGGATGGGCTCACTCTCAGGGAAGCCGTCGACGTGCCCGCACAGCGACTTCATTTGGATGAGCTCAGGGATATTCAGGCCGTTGCGATTGTAGACGCAGCCGGTGGAATCGCTGACGGCGACGATCTTGGCGCCCGCCTGATGCAGCAACTGCGCGGCGATGGAGCCGGCATTGCCGAACCCCTGCACGGCGACGGTTGCGCCCTTGAGCGGCAGATGCAGATGTTCGCAGGCGCACTCCACCGTGTAGAAGACGCCGCGGCCGGTGGCTTCGTTGCGTCCCAGCGATCCGCCCAGGCTGATGGGTTTGCCCGTCACCACGCCGGGAATGGCATAGCCCTTGGTCATGCTGTAGGTGTCCATGATCCAGGCCATGGTTTGCGGGTTGGTATAGACATCGGGTGCGGGAATGTCCTGCTCCGGCCCGATGATGGGAAGAATGGCGCTGGTGTAGCGGCGCGTCATGCGTTCCAGCTCGCCCTGCGACATCTTTTTCGGATCGCAGGTGATTCCGCCCTTGGCTCCGCCAAATGGAATGTTCACCACGGCGCACTTCCAGGTCATCCACGTGGCCAGCGCCTTCACTTCGTCGAGCGTGACCTGCGGATGGAACCGGATGCCGCCCTTGGCGGGTCCGCGCACTGAGCTGTGCTGCACGCGGTAGGCTTCAAAACGGTGAATGTTGCCATCATCCATGCGCACAGGCACCCCTACCGTCAGCATGCGCTCGGGGTACTTGATCATCTGGCGCGTATTGTTGTCGAGCCCGATGGCGTCGGCCGCGGTATCGAAATTCTCCATGGCCACGTCATAGGGATTTGCTTGAACCACAGTTGTCGGCATTCGTGTTTCCTCCTTGCCCGGGCATCACTGCCGGCACGCCGCGGTTGCCCCAACCCCTTCCGGACGCCACAGCGAACGGAAAGAGCGGGAACGGCGCCGGCTTTCGCTCAGGCAAAACTTGTTGCGGCCGGCTGCGCTTCCTGTTCCGGCTGCCCGCTGCCATAGACGGGGAGCAGCCATTTTCGATAGTCGCGCAGATGGCCGTGCACCGCATCGACGTAGAGCTGGCGCAGGCTGTGCGTTACCAGGCCGATTTCGCCATCGGCCACGGCGTGATGATCGACGCGGGTTACGGGCGCCACGCCCACCGCGGTTCCGGTCAAAAACAGTTCGTCGCACACGTAAAGCTCGCTGCGATCGATGGGGCGCTCCACAATATCCAGGCTCAGCTCGTGGCGGGCGAGCTCCATAATGGAGTCGCGCGTGATGCCTTCGAGCACGTTTTCCGTGATGGCCGGCGTGATAAGCCGCCCATTGCGCATCATAAACAGGTTGCACGTCGCGCCTTCTGTCACATGGCCCGCCTCATTGAGCAGGATGGCTTCGTCAAAGCCGCAGCGGCGCGCCTCGTCGCTGGCCAGAGCGCTATTGGCGTAGGCGCCGCAAATCTTGCCGCGCGCGGGAATGGCATTGTCGTCAATGCGCCGCCACGAGCTGACGCCGGCGTGGATGCCCTGGTCGCTGTGCAGGTATTCGCCAAAAGGCAACGCCACTATAAAGAACGCGTCCTGATCGTCGAAGGCCACGCCCACGCCCTGCGCGCATTTGTAGGCCAGCGGCCGGACGTAAACATCGGTGCGCAGATGATTGCGGCGCGCCAGCTCCGCGGTAATGGCGCAGAGTTCCTCGGCTGAAAGCGGCACATCGATATGCAGAATGCCGCAGTTGTGTTTCCAGCGCTGGAAGTGCTCGCGCGCCCGCATCAGGTGCAGCTCGCGCGCGGTCTCGTCCCAGTGCCCGCGGATGCCTTCGAAGACGCCGGTTCCATAGTGCAACGCGTGCGTCAGGATACCGATGCGCGCATCGCGCATGGGCTTGTACTGACCATCGAAGTAGACAATCAGGTTGGGATCGACATCGGCTTTCATGTCACACCTCCACGAGCGATTGCCTGTACAATTCCCTCCCGCGCGCCAGGGCGCGCTCGTCCAGTTCCACCCAGCGCGGATTTTTGATCAGACGGCGCAGCGCAGCGTCGATGCTCGCCTGCGGCAGTACGCCCGCAATCTCAAGCAGCGCGCCCAGCATGATCATGTTGGCGGCGCGCTTGTCGCCCAGCTCGTCGGCCAGGCGCGTGAATGGCGCAGCCAAAACCCGCACGCCGTCGCGCGCGCAATCGGCCGGAAACTCGTCGCCGTTGTAGATGATCCAACCACTGGGGCGCACACTGCGATCGAATTTGCGCAGCGAAGGCTCATTCATGGCCACCAGCACACTGGGCGCGGCCACCAGCGGCGAATCGATGGGCTGCCGCGACAAACGCACGTGGCAATTCGAGGTCCCCGAGCGCATCTCCGGCCCGTAAGAAGGCAGCCACGAAACTTCCAGTCCGGCGTCGAGTCCGGCTTCGGCCAGCACCTCGCCCAGCAGCAGCACTCCCTGTCCTCCGAAGCCGGCAATGCGCACCTGAAGGTCGACTTGCTTCTGAAGCGGGAGTTCCGCAACATTGCCCTCGGGCAGTTCCTCATCGGCCACGCCGAGAAGGCGCGGCAGCTCGGCCAGCGCGGGCGGGGCCTGCGATTCGGCGGGCGCTGCCGCCATGCGCTCCAGCCGTTCTTTCGTCCGGTCGCAAAAAACGCCCAGCGGAAACTCCTTTTCCATCACGTCGCGCACCCAATGCTGCGCCTCGACGGGCGTCATCTTCCAGATGGTGGGGCAGGGCGAAAGCACTTCGATGAGCGAGAAGCCCAGACCGCGCTCCTGATTTTCGAG
>JASHYS010000047.1 GCA_030042915.1 Acidobacteriaceae bacterium | reverse complement strand
TCCGCATGAATCCCATGTGTCCGGCCGATGGTGGGCGTGTGCTTGAATTCGAGTGCGCGGCGCCTGAGCACGGCCAGGAGCGCGTTGATTCCGTCGCGAATGAGTGCCGACGCCGCTTTCACCTGCAGCGCCTGCGCCGTGTCGACAATGTCGTTGGAGGTGAGGCCGTAGTGCAGCCATCTCGACTGCTCTCCGAGCCCTTGCGACTTGAGGCTCTCTGCCACTGCCGTCGTGAACGCAATGACGTCGTGTTTCACCTCGGCTTCAATCTCAGCCACGCGCGCGGCTGAAACCGTCGCTTTCGCCGCGATGGCTTCGGCAGCGGCGCCGGGAATAACGCCGTCCTCGGCGAGAACCAGGCTTGCGGCGGCTTCAACCTCGAGCCAGCAGCGGTACTTGTTCTCGTCGGTCCAGATGCGGCCCATTGCCGGGCGAGTGTAGCGGTCGATCAATTCTTAGCTCCTGGCTTCTGGCATGGTCGTTGATAACTTCCACCGACCTGGGCACCCGCGCCGAAGGCGCAGTGTTTACTAGCCCCGCGCTTCAGCGTTGGGGAAAGATGCGGACTTGCAATTCGCAGTCCCGTAGGGACGGCGCAAAAGCTGACAGCTGATAGCCAGAGCTACCGGCTTCAAGCATTAGGCTACCGGCTTCTCTTTATAAATTGTACGAGGCTAAAGCACTTATCTGCGAGAGATTCCCAGGCGGCGGCTCATTTCGTCCACCAGCAGGCCGCGGCCGGGCCTGTAGGGCTGGAACCACTCGCCGTCGATCACCAGTTGCGGAATGGCGCGCTTGCCCACGCGGCGCAGCACCTCGTCAGAAGCGGCGGGGTTGGCGTCGACGTCGACGACGGTGTAAGCCACGCCGTGCGCATCAAGAAACTGCCGGGCGGCGCGGCAATCGCGGCACCAGCGTGCGGCGTAGAGCTGCACGGTCATGAGTCCCATTTTACGGTCGCCTCGCTGCTATGCTCTGTGATGAGAAGCACGCCGACCGGGATTCATCATTGCGCGAAATGCACCGCGCCCACGCTGAGGAAAACCATGACCTCTGATGAGATCAAGTCGTTGTTGCACCTGGCTCCGCACCCCGTGGAGGGCGGATGGTACCGGCGCACTTACACATCGGACGTGAGCGTGGCGTTGCTGCGCGGCGTGCGGCCCTACGGCACGGCCATCTACTACCTGCTCGAAGAGGGAACCTTCGATGAAGTGCACATGGTTGCCTCCGACGAAATCTTCCACTTCTACCTCGGCGATCCTGTAGAGATGCTGCTGCTGCACCCGGACGGACGCACCGCGCTATTGACTCTTGGATCAGATCTGGCGGCAGGGCAGCGGCCGCAAATCCTGGTTCCGGCGGGCGTGTGGCAGGGCGAGCGGCTGGCGGAGGGCGGGAAAGTGGCCCTGTTCGGCTGCACCGTGACGCCGGGCTTTGATTTCGCCGATTACCGCAGCGGAAATTACGCAGAGCTGTCGGCGGGCTGGCCCGCGGAAGCAGCGCGGATCAAAGAATTGACGCGGAGTTAGCGCCGCTCCCGGAAAAACCCCCGCAGCAACTCGGCAGATTCTGCGGCCAGCAGCCCCTCCTCGACCACCATCTTGTGGTTGAGCTGAGGATGGTTGAGCACCGAGAGCACCGAGCCGCAGGCGCCGGCCTTGGGATCGGCGGCGGCATAAACGAGGCGATCGATTCGCGCGTGAATCATGGCGCCGGCACACATGGCGCAGGGTTCGAGCGTCACGTAGAGCGTGCAGCCGGCCAGGCGATAGTTGCCCAGTGCCTTGGCGGCAGTGCGCAGCGCGATCATCTCAGCGTGGGCTGTGGGATCAACGTGGCGGATGACGCAATTCTGAGCGTGCGCGATGATCCTGTCCTCGTACGCGGCAACGGCCCCGATGGGCACCTCGCCGCCCGCGGCAGCGAGCCGCGCTTCGGCCAGCGCCGCCTGCATGGCCTCGCGATCGTCGATCATGGCTTTTGCCCGCCAGCCGCCACCGGGGCCCCCGCGGACAGGTCCACGTCCGCGGGGTGTGCGGCCGGTTGTTGTTGCGTCATGCAGTGTAGCGCGCCCAGTCCCCAGATCAGATCCATCGAATGCACTCCGATGACCTCGCGATCGGGAAACACTTCAGCCAAAATGTTCAGCGCCACACGGTCGTTGCGATCGTGAAACGTAGGAACCAGAACCACGCCGTTGGCGATATAAAAATTGGCATAGCTGGCGGGCAGGCGCTGGCGGCGGAAGACGACCGGCCGTGGCATGGGCAGCTCGACCACCGTGAATTGCTTTCCGGCGGGGGTGCGCGCGGCTTTCAACTGCGCGAGGTTTTCGGCCAGGGGCGCGTGATTGGCGTCGCTCGCGTCGCGCTCCACGGCGGCGACGATGGTTGCGGGCGCAACAAAGCGGGCGATGTCGTCCACATGGCCGTGAGTATCATCGCCGGCAATGCCGCGCCCCAGCCAGATCACCTGATCGACGCCGAGATAATCGTGAAACACCTGCTCGAGTTGCTCGCGGCTCACGCCCGGATTGCGTTGCTGCACGTCGCTGAGCAGGCATTCGCTCGTCGTCAGCAGCGTTCCCTCGCCGTTCACATCAATCGAGCCGCCTTCGAGCACGCACTTCGTGCGGTCTTTGTTTTGGATTGACGGTTGCCAGGAGGGTAGGCCCAGCAGTTTAGTCACGCGATCAGGCAGCTTCGCGTCGAGGCGCCAATCATCGTATTTCGCCCAGCCGTTAAAGCGCCAGCAGGTAAGGGCCACCCGGCCTTCCGCGTCGCGAATGAAGATTGGACCCGAGTCGCGCGTCCAGCCGCGGTCGGTGGGCCAGGCGTGAAACGTCACCTGATCCAGATTCACACCGGCGCGGTCGAGCATTCCCGTCACGCGGCGCCGCATCGCAAGGTTCTCCACGATCAGCTGCACCTGCTCGCGCGCGGCAAGCAGGCGCACGATTTCGGCATAAAGCCACGGGATGGACGAAAACTTGCACGGCCAGTCTTCGGGATTGTGCGGCCAAGCGAGCCACGTGGCCTCGTGCGGAGCCCATTCGGCGGGCATGCGAAAGCCGTGTCGGCGCGGGGTCTTTATCGGAGAGTCCGTGGACATATCTATTTGCGATCTTTTGATTCGGTTGGCGCCTGCGCCGCATCCAGAAAACGCTGTGTGATCGGCGCGTAGGCATCCACGCGGCGATCGCGCAGGAAGGGCCAGTTGCGGCGCGTCTCCTCCATAAGCGTACGATCCACTTCGCCCAGTACGATCTCCTCGTCGCTGTGGCCGGCTTTGGCCACGATGCGGCCGAAGGGATCGGCCAAAAAACTGCCGCCCCAGAACTCGAGCCCTGGTCCCGCGGCGCGATTGCCCAAAACGTCTCCATGTTCGAGACCCACGCGGTTCACCGCCGCCACGTAAACGCCGTTGGCGATGGCGTGGGCGCGCTGGATGGTGCGCCAGGCGTCGAACTGCGCGGCGCCGAACTCGTCTTTCTCCGCCGGGTGCCAACCGATGGCCGTGGGATACAACAGGAGCTCCGCTCCCTTGAGAACCGTCAGCCGTGCGCCCTCTGGAAACCACTGATCCCAGCACACCAGCGTGCCCACGCGGCCGGCGGCTGTGTCGACGGCTTGAAATCCCAGATCGCCGGGCGCGAAGTAATACTTCTCGTAGTAGAGCGGGTCGTCGGGGATGTGCATCTTGCGATAGATGCCGGCGATTTTACCGTCGGAGTTCAGGGTGACCGCGGTGTTGTGGTAGAGCCCAGGGGCGCGCCGCTCGAAGAGCGAAGCCACCACGGCCACGCCGGCCTCGCGCGCCACTTCGGCCAGTTTCGCAGTCGATGGCCCCGGAATCTCCTCCGAAAGATTAAAGAGCGAGAGTTCTTCGCGCTGGCAAAAGTATTGCGTGCGGAAAAGCTCGGGCAGGCAGACGATCTGCGCGCCCGCTCGCGCCGCCTCGCGGATGCGTCTGAGTGCGGAGGCGAAATTGGCCTCGGGATCGGCGCCCATGCGCATCTGCACAAGGGCGACGGTGAATTTGGGTGCGGCGGTCATGCTTGGCTTGCCGAGCCTCCTTGAAAGCCGAATGCGGCGCTACAAAAGCAAGGCCAACCCCGCGCGGCGCGGAATTGGCCAAAGCCCTAGCTACGCGCCACGCTACGTGTCCAGGATCAGCACCGCGGCGGCGATGGTGGTTGTCCATTTGCCGCGCTTGTCGCCCACGGCCGACTGCGTAACGTTGCTGGTGCGGACGATCTTGTTTGAGATGCGGTAGATCTCCTTCTTCTCGTCCCAGCTGGTGTCGGGATCGAATTCCAGATCGAGTGTGGTGGCCAGCATCTCCGCCGCCAGCTCCTCGGCATATTCGCCGGCCTGCTCCTCGGTCTCGCCGTAGCTGTGATGCTCGCTCAGGTAGCCGTACAAGTTGCGGTCGGCGGGAATGGCCACGCCAATGCTCGAAGCCAGCAACCGGTGCGGTTCGCGCGAGGAGTTCTCCGCGATCACCGCGAAAACCACTTCGCCGTCCTCCAGGTACTTCAGGCCTTCCTTGCGCCCGATTACTCTGCACTGCGGTGGAAAGATGGACGAAACGCGTACCAGATTCTGTGAGGCGATGCCCGCATCCCGAAGGGCCAGCTCGAAGCTTGTCAGCCGCTCCTTATGTTTGCCAACCCCCTTGGTGAAGAAAATCCTTTTCGGGACCATGCTTTTTCCCAATTTCGATGTGTCCTCCGTGCGTGAAAAGATGGTGGCGATTTTTCAATCGTTCCCGCATGAGTCTATCGCATCCTGGCGGGCGCGAACAGAATTTCTCAAGTTTTCATTCGAGATTCATCCCCCGCAGTTACCAGGCCGGCCACGACCCGCGGCCGCAAGTAAACTTTTCGGCGGCTGCCGCGTTTAATAAAACATGAAGTGGCCATATTTTCTCGCTGTCCTTGCCCTCAGCGCAGCCCTTGGCTGCAACTCCGCATGGTCGCAAGCTCCCCAACCGCCCTCTGGGCAGCCCGATCCCGGCAGCATGCCGGGACCGCCTGTGCCGCCGCCCGCCGTCTCCGACCTTAGCTCGGCGATTCTGGAATGGGTGCCTCCTGCGCTGAGCCGGCTCAGCACGCAGGCCGTCGCCAAAGAGAGCTTCACGTTTGACCGGACCATGCTCACGGCAGCCTCGTCGCTGATGTCGGACAACGACGCCGATCTGAAGCAGGCCGTTGCCAAGCTGGACGGCCTGAGCGTGCACACCCTGCGCTTTGCCGCGCCAGGCACGGCCGATCCGGCACAAATCGACGCTATCCGCGAGGCGTATCACTTGCGCGGCTGGAAGCACCTGGTGACTGCAACCAACACCGGAGGCCCGGTGCATACCCAAACCACCGATATATGGCTGGTGCTCGACGGCGCCAATGTGCGCGGCACGGCAGTCCTGGTTGAAAGCCCCAAGAGCCTGACGCTGGCCACGATGGCCGGCAACCTCAGCCCCGTAGACTTGATCCACCTTCGCGGGCACTTCCACATTCCCGATTTCGACACGGGAGGGCTGGGCAGCGAGAAAGATAAATAATCCCCTCTCCCGTGCCCGCAATGTGATTTTCCCCGCCGCGCCACCCCGGGTGCGGGCCCAGAACCCTTCCACTTCGCTCAGGGCCAGCCGCACCACAGCCGGCAAGGGTTCCGTGCGCGATATTGCCGCGCTTCAACCGCAGCAAAAATCTGCGAAAAAGAGGTGATATATTCATCGGTAACGGCCCCTCCCCCCGGAGGTTTCCACCCATGAAAATTGGCAAGTTGTCGTGTGTTCTGCTGGCCCTGGCCGCCATGGGCAGCACAGTGCAGGCTGGAACCAGAATCATCGAGGATTCGTCTGGCTCATTGAAGTCGCTCACCAGCATTGGCGACGCTCTGGATTCGCCCGATCATCATCCCGTGCACATTCTGTATGTGCACGGCATCAGTGAAATCGGAGCGGGCGATTCCGCCATGCTGCGCGAAGCCATCTGCACCAAGTTGCTGCTGTGCAATGTGGCAGACTGGCAGAACGCCGGCACGGAATTTGCCGATCACGGCGAATTTGCGCCGGGAGCCGCGCCCCCACCGCTCGACTACCTGGGCTCGCCGGTTTGGAACTCGCCGGCAGAATGGCAGGCGTCGGCTCCGTTTGTCGATCACTGGGTGATCCATCTCAAAGGTCACGCCGCTCCCCTGGTGGTGGACGAACTCAACTGGTGGCCTTTGGTTCTGGCTCTCAAGTGCCGGGATGTGGTCGCCGCCGAAGCCTCCGTGGCGGGTCCCAGCGTCAGGCTGCTTCAGGTCTGCTCGCAGCAGGCCATGCAGGACCCCGGAGGAGTGGGCCATTTCTATCCCTGGATTACACCCCAGCAGGCCACAGCTCTGGCCAAATCGCACCCCCACGCCGTTCTCATCAATCGCGCGCTTAAACAAGACCTCATCGACTGGGGACTTGCCGATGTGTTGATCGTCAACGGGCCCATGGGGGCAATTATGCGCGATGGGCTGCGGCAACTCATGGCCAAATCGGCTGCGTTCGATCCCTCCGCCACAGCAAGCTCTTCTGCTGCGCCCACCCGGCAGGGAAAGTACGATTGGCGGACGCAGTTTGCCCACGGCAACACAGTCGACCAGGAGTTTGTCGGTGTCACCCACAGTCTCGGCAGCTTCCTGCTCTTCAATACACTTTCGGTCAATCCAGTGGTCACGAGCGCGGCTACAGTGAATCCGGTGGGCGCAACTACGGCCACGGCGACCCCGGCGGGCGCGAGCGCAGCCGCGGCGAATCCGGTGGCCGCGAGTGCGGCTACGGGTTCCAGCTCTGTGGATACCCAGAAGGCTTACGAGGACAGCGCCCTCGAATACATCTTCCAGAGGACCTCGCTTCTCTACTTTTTTGCCAATCAGCTTGAGATGCTTGAAATCACCAACCTCAACGCGGTATCAACCGCGCCGGCCGGGACCAATCCCACGGCATCCTCCATCGCGCCTGCGCCCAACTTTGTCGACCTTCTTAACTACTGGCAGCAGATCCAGACGAATTTTCAGGCTGCCGCGCATCCCAACGATCCAGCTGCGCGGGAGAAGTTACAGGTGGTGGCCTGGAACGATCCCAGCGACATCTTCACATGGCGCGTGCCCAAGATCGGCAATGTCGAGGTTGTGAATCTCTATGTGCAGAATGCGGGGCACTCCCTGGGCCTCCTCGAGTCTCCCGCATCAGCGCACAGCCACTACGCGCAAAACAAGCAGGTGCTTGAGGTGATGTTCGAAAACAGCGCGCACTCGAGCAGCGGCAAGTGAGGGCCAGTCGCCGGCGCCTGGTAGTTGGCAACAGCCTGGAGACGGGCTCAGTTTGATTTAGGATTGATGGGAGCTTGCAGCGGAATTTCCAGAACTTCCGTACTTGGTTCCTGAGGCGCCTCGGCTTCCAGCTTGGCGACCCTCAGCAGAATAATGCGCTTCAACTCAAGCAAGGCAGGATCATTGGGGCTGATGTCCGTGTCCTGTTCGATGGTTCTGATTGTTTCACGCAGGATCTCAGCAAGTTGGCGAGGAGAATACATCGATTATTTGGCAGAGCGGAGCGCCCTACCCAAGAGATGCCGAACTTCGTCAAAAGGTGGCCTGCCTCGCCGATCTCGCTCTCACCGGACCAGGTGATTCCGGACGGTGCCGCTCCCAACCTTGCGTGGATTGCCCTAATTTCGAAAGATCTTTGAGCGCTGTGCAGTGCCATGCTGAGATTGCCACTCGCAAATTCGGGATGTTAGCCTCAACTTTGAATCATTCTCGGAAGGGGCTCCCCTAAGAATCATGCAAAGCACCTACAACGGGCAGGAACTGCCCAGGAATGGCGCGCCGATTGAGTACAAGGACGGGCAGTTTGCCGTTCCCGACCGCCCCATCATTCCCTTCATCGAGGGCGATGGCACGGGGCGCGATATTTGGAAAGCTTCGCAGCGGGTTTTTGACGCCGCGGTGGAAAAAGCTTACGGCGGCAAGCGGGCGATCCGCTGGTTCGAAATCTTTGCCGGCGAAAAGGCGTTCAGGCAGTTCAACAACTGGCTGCCCGACGATAGCGTGGCCGCGGCGCGCGACCTGCGCGTGTCCATCAAAGGACCTTTGACCACACCGGTAGGCGGCGGCAT
>JASHYS010000424.1 GCA_030042915.1 Acidobacteriaceae bacterium | reverse complement strand
GCGTGGGTCTCTTCCTCGTGCTCCCAAGGGCGCAAAAACTGCGCGGAAGCAGGCATGGCTGAGCTGGCATAGATGGTGGGAGGCGCCGTGAACTCGGGCAGTGTGCCGGCGACATAATAGTGCGGAGCGTGACCAAATGAGATGGTGTGAACCTGGCGAGTGGCTACGAGGCCGCGCAGCACTTCGCGCACCTTGCTACGCGCGGTGAGCGGCGTCAGGAAAAGCTCCACTTCCTCCATGCTGGCGGCGATGACCGCTTGCAAATAGATGGAGGCGAGCACTGAAATGGCAGTCACTTGCGAAGTGGATGCGCCTTCGGCGATGGCTTTCTGGAAGCGCACTCGCAACAATTGCCATTGCGCTGGCTTGCCGGGCGCGGAAATGACGGGGATGATGCGAAGCTGCTGCCAAAGCTCGGTAATGGCGCGTTGGACAGCCGACTCCGAAACCTCGCGACCCAGCGCGTGCCGGAGTTGCGAGACAGTAGCGTCGCCCTGTTCCAGATGCTTGTACGCCTGAATAGCAAGCGGAGAGACGGCGCGTGAGCCGGTGAGCTGCGGATTGCGACGCCAGTCGCGATCGCCGCGCAGCGCGTAGACGTAGGGCAAAACCCATCCCGCCACGACGAAATCAGGCTGGTCGCCTGGTGTTCCCTGCAGGTTGAGGCGGACCGCTACGCCAGCAGCTTCGAGTCGAACCAGCAAATCCTCAGCCTGAGCGATGAGCCTGACACCGGGATTGTTGTTGTGCATGCCGGCGACGGCTTCAACAAAGGTGGGTGCGACAAAGGAGGGGAACTGCTTGCGGGGAAGGAAAAGACAAAGCCCCGTCTCCTCAAGCCATGTACGGGCATCTTCGAAGGTTAATGCCCCAAGTCCGTTCTGGCGCATCCTTTCGGAGCGCGATGCTTCCAACTGTTCGCCTGTCAAAGAGAAACCTCGCTTCCAGGTAGGCTGTCACGGCCTGCAACCCGCGCCCCTGAGAGCGCGGCGGCCACCTTCCAATCACTACTAAATTCGGTGGAAGGCCCGCTGGATCTCTTTCCATGTGTACAGCAAAGCTATCGGACGTCCATGCGGGCAACTGGTTGGGTGGCTGGTCTTCCCAAGTTCTAACAATAACCATTCTATACGGTTTAGATCAAGAGGGGTATTCACCTTGATGGCAGAATGGCAGGCGATGGAGGCGGCGATGCGCGCACGCAGCCTGGTAAGCTCCTCATTGCGAAGGGGTTCGTCGGAATCTGCCGATGACTGCTCAATGACTTCGGCCAAGGTACGCTCGAGCTCGGCACCTTCCAGGCCAACAGGGGCCGCTTTGACCGCAAGTGTCTGCGGGCCAAAGGGTTCCACGTCGAATCCGTTGTATTCCAGCTCGTCGGCAATGCGGGCAAAGACGACCATTTGCTCGGGTTTCAATTCCACAAGCAGCGGCATAAGCAAGCGCTGACGCTGCACATGCTCCACCTGACGGTCGCGCAGGATCTTTTCAAAGAGCACTCGTTCGTGTGCAACATGCTGATCGATGATCCACAAGCCATCGTCGCCGGCGGCAAGAATGAAAGACTCGCGCAACTGGCCAATGGGTTTGAGCGAGCCGAGGCGATTCAAGCTGGCCGCTTCCTGCTCGGCTTCAATGAGGGCGGTGGCGACGGTGGCATCGTGCGCGAGCGCGGTTGCAGCGTTTGGGTTGGAACTGCAGGCGGCGGCGTCGGGTGCGATGGCCGGCGTAAAGAGAGCTTTTGCGGCTTCGCCCCACGCCTGGCGGTCGAAGGATCGCGGGTCGAAAGGCTGACCGTCGGGGCGGCTTCGTCCATCAAAGGGCAATTGGCCGGAGACCGGGAGCGGCGCTTTTGGAGTGAGGTGAAACGGCTCGGCATCTGTGGCTGCGGCGGGAAAGGCTCCAGGATCGGAGTCGGGCAGCGCGAGTAAAGCGGAACCGCCGGGGGGTCCCGGTAAGGGCGATGCGGCAGAAGGCATGAGCGAGGGGCTGGCCGATGGCTGAGAGTCGAGCGCGGCGAGGAATCCGGCCGCGGGGCGCGCCTGGATGAGCGCGGTGCGCAGGCTGTCACGAACAAAGTCGTGCACCAGGCTCTGCTGGCGGAAGCGCACCTCGGTTTTGGCAGGATGCACGTTCACATCGACTTCTTCGGGCGGCATTTCAAGAAATAAAAGCACCACCGGAAAGCTGGTGGGCGGAATCACATTGCGATAGGCCTCGGTGATGGCATGCAGCAGCAGGCGGTCGCGAATGAGGCGCTGGTTGACGAAGATGTAGATGGAATTGCGATTCAGTTTTTGCAGTTCCGGCTTGGAGTAGAAGCCGGTGACGCGCAGGGTGCCGGGGTTGCGCGGCTTGTCGTCAGGATTTTTTCTCCACGGAGGAGGCTCGGGCAAGCCAGGGTGCGCAAAGGGCGTTTCGGCGGCCACGGGCAAAAGTGCCGCGAGCGTTTCTTTGCCGAAGATCTGGTAGATGCGCTCGGCGGTGCGGACGACGGGCGGCGCGGAGACGATGGTATGGCTGGCAGAGGTGAGTTCGAAATGCCTGCCGGGATGGGCCAGGGCGTAGTGCGTAACCAGCGCGGTGACGTGCGCCAATTCAGTAGATTCGGCGCGAAGGAATTTGCGCCGCGCGGGCGTGTTGAAGAAGAGGTCGGCGACGGCCAGCGTGGTTCCGCGCGGGAGAGCGGCGTCGTCAACGTGCAGGATCTTGCCGCCGGCAATCTGGATACGCGTGCCGGCGGGCTCGCCGGCCGCGGCAGTTTCAAGCGTGACGCGCGCGACGGAGGCGATTGACGGCAGCGCTTCGCCGCGGAATCCCAGAGTGGCAATGGAGAGCAGATCGTCGACGGTACGCAGCTTGGAGGTGGCGTGGCGCTCGAACGCCAGCAGGGCATCGTCGCGATTCATTCCCTGGCCGTCGTCGGTGACGCGGATCAACTTGCGTCCGCCGCCCTCCACTTCGGCGGAAATGCGCGTAGCGCCGGCGTCGAGCGCGTTCTCCAACAGCTCTTTGACAACGGAGGCGGGCCGGTCGACCACCTCGCCTGCGGCGATCTGGTTGGCGACCTGATCGGAGAGGATGCGGATCTGGCCCATCAGAGATCAGGGTAACGCAGGAAGACAGGGAGTGAGACAGGGAATAGGGAGTAGCCAGTAGCCAATAGAAAAAGGGAGCAAGGGAGCGAGGGAGGGAGGGAGCAAATCCCGCCCGAGCAAAGCTTGGACGGGCCACCCAGCCACGATCTGCCTGATGAAGTGCTTCCCACCCTTTCCGCAATCAAAGCCGCGGAAAGGATGGGGCAGCGGAGTGGATCGAGGATCGTGAAGTTAATTTGCTGTGGCAGGCTTCGCTTGCGCTGTAGCCGGAGGGGTCTTCGCTGCAGCGGTGGTCTTCACCTTGCTCTTCGCCGGCGGAGTGCTCACCGGCTGTGCAGCCGGTGCGGGCGACGGCGCGGGGCCTTCGAGCTGCGAGGCTTTGCGAACGACGGCTTCGGGCGCGGTGGTGGTGAAGCCCGGATTGGACGTTAACTGCGCCCCGTACCACTGCGGAGGCAGATACCAGCGGGGGTCGCCGGCGCCGGACAGGTAGTCGTAGATGACGGGCATGTTGGAAGGCAATCCGGTGCGATCGCGCTCCGAGAGGGCCACGTAGGCCTTCAATTCGCTCGCAATCTGAGGCTGGAGCGAGGGATCGTCCTGCTCGGTGAGGGCCACGGCGTACTCGAGGTGCGCCGCCGGAATGGCGCCGCGATCGGAGTCCAGCTTGAGCGCCATAGTGAGGTGCCCAATCGCATCCTGACGCTCGGCGGGCGTGCGCGCAGTGAGCCGTTCCAGCTTGGCCAGGAAGAAATGCGCGGTGGGATCGTCGGGCCGCTCGTTCACGGCGGCGTCGAGATTATGCTTGGCCACGGCGAACAGATCGTAGTCCATAGCCAGGATGCCGTTGTCGCGCCGGACGGAGGAAACCGTGGGCACGAAATCGGGACTGTTGGGGTTGAATCCCTTGCCCTTGGCTCGTGAGTCGATCTCAGCTTTGAGCGAGCCATTGATTTGCGACTGCAGGTAGGCCTGCCGCCCCTTGATGCGCGGCGCGCTGCCCATGAAGCCAAGGCCCATGCGCGAGTCGGCAGTCACAATTTCGTTGAGCGAGCTAAACAAATGCATTGCATCGCGCAGGTCGTAGCCCTGGTCGAGCACGAGGCGCGAGGCCATCTCATCGGCATCGTCCTCTTCCTTGTTGGCCCAGAGGACCGGCTCGATCTGTGGATGAATGAAGTAGTGGCCCACTTCCACGCCAGTGGCCAAGCCGGCGCTGCCGCCAATGACCGCTCCCAGCCGCAGCGGAATCATAGCGCCGCCCAAGCCGAGTCCCATGGCGGTCGTAGCCACGTCGCTGACGATCTTTTCCTTCTCGGCCTTCTCCTTGGCCAGTTCTTCGGCCACGTGCTTGTCGCGGATACGCAGGTAAGCCTGGCGCAACTCAACGTGCGCGATCTCGTGCGCCAGCACGTAGCTGAGCTCGGATTCGCTGGTGATCATGGAAAGCAAGCCGGTGGAGAGGTAGATGGTGCCCGTGGTCAGGGTGAGGGCCTTGGGAATGGGATCGTAGAGGATGCGGAAGGTGTAGACATTGGTCGAGCTCTTGGGAACCAGCCGCTGACCGACGTGGTTGACATAGCTTTGCGCGACGGGATTGCTGTAGAGGCGCTGCCGATCGAATGAGTCTTCGCCGCGAGCATCCTGGGCCATGTTCAGGTTCTCAGTCAGGTTGACGCCATAGGCCAGCTGCATGTCGTTCCGGCGCAGCTGATCCCATTCCTGCTGGATGGCATCCTGGACTTCGGGCATCTGTTCGATGCGCTGGATTTTGTCTTTGTCGACGTTGCTCAGGTCGGCAGGCGCGTTAGGATCGGCTTTCTTTTGCTTGCCGGTGAGGACGTTGCCGAGCTGTGAGACCTGGGCAGGCGCTGAGGAAGCTGAAACTCCGCAGAGGAGTAGGACACTTAGGGCGATTCCGAGAGGTCTGTTCACAAGACCCTCCTTTGTATATGACCCGGCATGGGAAGGCCGGCGCGTACCGATGGAAGGCTGGGGGGAAGAGCCCTGATTGAGACGAGTATAGGCCGCATTTTCCAAGACCGTCAACGCGTGCTCTGCTGCCCAGCTTATCGGTGCGAACTCTTACTTGGATAAGCGCAAAAAACGCGTCAGGGAGCTCACAATCGGGAAGGAATTGCTACGAAATCCCGCAATGAGGGACGGCGGTCCGAAGTGTGACCTAAAGCACACGACTCCCCGCCGCTGCGGGCCAAAATAGACCTTTGAGGGCCGCCAGCCACAACGCTGAGCGGGCCGGGAGCGAACGATGAGCGACCTTGCCACCCTGGCTGAAGCCGTAGCCGTTGACCCGCTAGTGGGCCATCCGGCGGACTACCACGTGTTTCACAAGTTCATTGCGCGCTGCAAAGATTTTCCGGCCATTACCACGGCTGTGGTGTGGCCCATGACCGATGTGGCGCTGAACGGCGCCATAGAAGCGGCTGCGGCGGGACTCATTCTACCCACGCTTATCGGTCCCGGGGCGGAGATGAAGACTCTGGCGGCCAGGCTCGGCGTGGATATCAACAGGTTCCCTATCGCGGAGGCTGAAAGCGAAGCACAGGCCGCTGAAATCGCGGTGGTGATGTGCCGCGCCGGCAATGCACAGGCGCTGATGAAGGGCAGTCTGCATACTGATGAACTGCTGAAACCGGCCATGCAGCGCGATACCGGCCTGCGCACGGCACGCCGCATTTCCCACGTCTTCATCATGGACACGCCGGCCTATGCGCGTACTCTGCTCATCACCGATGCGGCTATCAATATAGTTCCCGAGCTGGAAGACAAGGTTGACATTGTGCAGAACGCCATCGACCTGGCGCACGCGCTGGGCATTCCCGAACCCAAGGTGGCGCTGCTCTCGGCTGTTGAAACGGTGAATCCCAAGATCAAGTCGACGCTGGACGCGGCAGCGTTGTGCAAGATGGCTGACCGTGGGCAGATTACCGGCGGCATTCTCGACGGGCCGCTGGCCTTCGACACGGCGGTGAGCCAGAAGGCGGCGAGCATCAAGAAGCTGGTATCGCCGGTTACGGGCCAGGCCGACATTCTGGTGGTTCCTGACCTGGAGAGCGGCAACATGCTGGCCAAGCAGCTGGAGTACCTGGGCGGCGCGCAGCTGGCGGGAGTTGTGCTGGGCGCGCGCGTTCCCACCATCCTGACAAGCCGCGCAGACTCGGCCGAAACGCGCCTGACGAGCTGCGCCGTGGCTGTTTTGCTGCATTATGCGGCACATCCCGTTCCGGCGGTGAAAGTCTGATTCTCCCTCCTCCAGCCACAGCGAGCGGGCGCCTGCTTTGGTAAGCGGCGCCCGTTTTGCATGGGCGTGAAAATCCCGACAAATTGCGATTTCCACCGGCGTGGCGCGGAACCTCGGCCGCTGTTCAGGCATCCAACATCACGCGTGCGGCACAGACCTGTCCCCAGCTTTGACGGTTACCTGTTTGTGTCCGCGCAAAAAGGAGGAATTGCAATGGCGACTCATACGCGTCAGGAGATAGCAACCCAAACGGGCCGGGAATCGAAGATGGCCAAGACCGAAAACCGGGACGACTTCAATCCCGAGCAGGTGAAAAACCTTTCGAGCGTGCTGAATGCGCTGCTTGCCGATTTCTTTGCTCTTTATCTGAAGACCAAGAATTTCCACTGGCACATGAGCGGTCCGCATTTCCGCGATTATCATTTGCTGCTCGACGAGCAGGCCGATCAGATTTTCAAAGTCACCGATGACATTGCCGAGCGGGTGCGCAAGATCGGCGGTGTGACCATCCGGTCCATCGGGCACATCGCGCGGCTGCAGCGT
Organism: Acidobacteriaceae bacterium; assembly: GCA_030042915.1. Next base: position 2,530 of record JASHYS010000424.1, on the reverse strand, counting down.
ATCGCCGATAACGACCTTGATTTTGTGCCCGCGCACGGAATGCTGGAAGAGTTGCAGGCGGATAATCAGGCTCTGGCGCATAGCCTGCGCTCCGCGCACGAAGTGACTTCCCGGTGCGGCGACTACGCGACCACCAGCCTGATCGAGGTGTGGATCGACGAAGCCGAACGGCGCGCGTGGTTTCTGTTTGAAGCGACGCGCTAGCGCCGGCGGCCGGTCACTCGGTCACGCCGGGAGGGTCACAGATTCTGGGGACCCGCGCCCTTCTTGCGGAGATTCGAGGACATGACGTAAGGTTGGCAACAGCATCCAAGCTTCGAGGAGGTTTGTGTGCCGATCTCCGTTGACGCATCACCCATTGCTGCCGCCGCCGGCGGCAGCTTCCTGCTGGAATCACGCACGCCGGATGAGGTTTTTACTCCCGAGGACCTGAACGAAGAGCAGCAGCAGATCGCGGCCACCGCGGAGCGATTCGCGCGGGAGGAGGTTCTGCCGCGCGCGGCGGCCATCGAGGCCAAGGAGCCGGGCGCAATGCAGGCGCTGCTGCGCAAGGCCGCCGAACTGGGTTTCACCGCCGCCGACATTCCCGAGGAGTATGGCGGCGCGGGCCTGGACAAGGTGAGCTCCACGGTAATCTCGGATCACATTTCGGCGCTGGCTAGTTTTTCGACCGCATACGGCGCGCACGTGGGCATCGCCACGCTGCCGCTGGTGTGGTATGGCACCGCGGAGCAGAAACGGCGCTACCTGCCCCGGCTGGCGACCTGCGAGTGCATCGGCGCTTACGGATTGTCTGAAGCCAGCTCCGGATCCGACGCCATGAATATCCGCACGCGCGCCGCGCTATCAGACGACGGTGCGCACTACATTCTGAACGGCGAGAAACACTGGATTACGAACGGTGGCACCGCGGGGCTATACACGGTCTTTGCGAAGATCGACGGCGAGAAGTTCACGGCGTTCCTCGTGGAGCGCGGCACGCCGGGCCTGAGCGTGGGCAGCGAAGAGCACAAGCTGGGGATTCGCGGATCGTCGACCTGCCCTCTGGTGCTCCAGGATTGCAAAATCCCGAAGGAAAATCTGCTGGGCGAGGCCGGCAAGGGTCACCACATTGCCTTCAATGTGCTGAATGTGGGCCGCTTCAAGCTGGGCGCAGCATGCGTGGGCGGAGCACGCCACGCACTGGCGGAAATGATCCGCTACGCCAAGGAGCGACGCGCCTTCGGCAAAGCCATTGCGGAGTTCGGGCTGATCCAGCGCAAGATTTCCGCGGCGGCAACGCAGCTTTACGCGGCCGAAAGCATGACCTACCGAACGGCGGGCCTCATCGACGCCAGGCTGGCTGCGCTCAACGCGGCGCGTGACGGCGATGCGGCGCAGCACATTGATGTCCCGCGCAGCATTGAGGAATACGCGGTGGAGTGCTCCATCCTGAAGGTGTATGGCTCAGAGATGCTCACGCTGGTGGCCGACGAGTTGATGGCGACCATGGGCGGCGTGGGGTACACGGAGGAATATCCGGCAGAACGCTGCTTCCGCGATGCGCGCATCAACCGCATCTTCGAGGGCACGAACGAAATCAACCGCCTTATCATCACAGGCTGGATGATGAAGCGCGCGATGAGCGGAAAACTGCCGCTGCTGGCCGCGATCAAGCGCGTGATGGATGAGTTGACGGAGCCGCCGCAGTTTGATGGCGCGGGCGGCACGGGCGAGCCCCTGGCGCGCGAGGCCGCGGCCCTCACCAGCGTGAAGAAGATGACGCTGTTTGCAGCGGGCGTAGCCAGCCAGCGCTTTGTGACAGGCCTGGAAGAACAGCAGGAGATCATGGCCGACCTTGCCGACCTGATCGGGCACATCTATGCGCTGGAGTCGGCGCTGCTGCGTGCGCGCAAGCTGGCGCGCGCCGGGCGAAAGTCGGCGACAGTGGCCGCGGCCATGACGGGTTTGCTGGCCGATGAGACGCTGGCCGGCGCCGAGCAGGCCACACGGCGCGTGCTGGCCGCCTGCGGCGAAGGCGACGCGCTGCAAACGCAGCTTGCCATTTTGCGCAGGCTGGCGCGCTCCATTCCGGCCGATGCGGTAGCATTGAGCCGCGCGGTGGCGCGCGAAGCGATCGCGCTGGAGCGCTATCCGGTTTAAGAAAGGCCACCGGTTCGAATGCCGCTCGCGCCCAAGGATCATCCCACTCTCCGTCTTGCTCTAGACGAAGCGCAACGGGTTCTTGGCACGGGTCCGCATCCCGAGCGGGCGCGGCGCGACGCCGAGACGCTGCTGCTGTACGCCTTGCGCGCAAGGCAACCAGAAGCGAACCTGGCGTGGCTGATTGCACATGAGGGCGATACGCTGGCGCCCGGCCGAACTGCTGCGTTTCACGATTTGATTAAGCGCCGAGCTGTCGGCGAGCCGATCCAATACATTACCGGCGAAGCGGAATTCTATGGGCTGACATTTCAAGTGAATCGCGACGTGCTGATTCCGCGGCCGGAGACGGAGTTGCTGGTGGAGAAGGCGGTTCTGCTCGCCGAGG
>JASHYS010000423.1 GCA_030042915.1 Acidobacteriaceae bacterium | reverse complement strand
GTGCAATCACCGACTCCTTCGGCCGTGTGCGCTCGCACCGTGCTGCTCTTGCCGAGCGCTCTGATGCTTCTCGCCGGCTGTCATTCCCGGCCCGCGCTCACGCCGCAGCAGGCTGAAGGCAAGCGTCTCTACGACGCAGGCTGTGCTCATTGCCATGAAGAAAACGACCTGCGCCTCAAGACCGTTCCGCCTGATCTGCATGGCCTCTTCGACCACAAAACCATGCCCGATGGAGCCCCAGCGACCGACGCCGAAGTGGAAAGCTTGATCCTGCATGGCAAAGGGCTGATGCCGTCGTTTGCCTATCAGATGACACAGCCGCAACTGGACGCATTGATGGCCTACCTGCACACGGGCCTGGCCGACGAAAACAGTCAATAGCGTCAAAATCTGACATCACCCGCCCGGCATTAACCCCCGCGGGAAATTTTTCATCGACCCGCGCCCTTGCCGCATCCACTTCTCAAAAGGAGAGCGCACCATGAAAGTCGGAATACTCGGATCGGGAAGCGTGGCGCAGACTCTGGCCGCCGGATTCATCAAGCACGGCCACCAGGTGATGATGGGCACGCGCGACGCGGCGAAGCTCAAAGAATGGCAAAGCAAGAACCCCAAAGCGCAAATCGGCAGCTCCAGCCAGGCCGCTGCCTTCGGCGAAGTCATCATGCTGGCCGTCAAAGGCTCGGCCGCGGCCGATGCGTTGCGCGCCGCCGGAGCCCAGAACCTCAGCGGCAAAGCCGTCATCGACGCGTGCAATCCCATTGCCGACGCGCCGCCGGTGAATGGCGTAATGCAGTTCTTCACATCGCCTAACTCATCGCTCATGGAGCAACTGCAGAAGGAGTTCCCGGGCGCGCATTTCGTCAAGGCCTTCAACTCGGTCGGCGCCCCGCGCATGGTGAACCCCGAGTACAAGGCCGGCAAGCCCACCATGTTCATCTGCGGCAACAACGATGCCGCCAAGGCCGCCGTATCCAAAATCCTCGATCAGTTCGGATGGGAAACCGCCGACATGGGCAAAGTAGAGGCCGCGCGCGCCATCGAGCCGCTCTGCATGCTCTGGTGCATCCTGGGATTCACGAAGAACGAGTGGACGCACGCCTTCAAGTTGCTGCACCAATGACCAAAGCTACGGCGCGGCCTAACCCCGCCAACCCCGCAACGCCGCCAACTCCGCTTTTTTCAATTGGCCGTATACTAGCCGTAGAGGTCTATGGCAACCGACAAAACATTCTACCTGGAGACCTTCGGCTGCCAGATGAACGCCCATGACTCCGAAAAGGTGATCGGCACACTGCGCCAGCAGGGCTATCGCCAGGTGGAGTCGGAGGAAGACGCAGGCCTGATCCTCTACAACACCTGTTCTATCCGCGACAAAGCCGAGCAGAAAGTTTTTCATCGCCTCAACGATTACAAGCGCCTGCACAAGGAAGGGAAGCGCTTCGGCGTTCTGGGCTGCGTGGCGCAGCAGGAAGGCGAAAAGATCTTCGAGCGGGCGCCGTTCGTCTCGCTGGTTTCGGGCTCGGCCAGCTACCGCAAGCTGCCCGAAATGCTCACGCGGCTTGAGGCGGGCGAAAACCGCATCACCGGCCTCGATGACCGCCAGACCGAGGAGACCTTCGAAACCGAGTTCACCGCGCGTCAGAATCCCTATCGCGGATACATCACCATCATCGAGGGCTGCGACAAATTTTGCTCGTTCTGCATCGTCCCCTACACGCGCGGCAAAGAGCGCAGCCGCACTTCATCGTCGGTGCTCGACGAAGCCAGGCGCATTGCCGAGCTGGGCTACACCGAAATCCAGTTGCTGGGCCAGAACGTCAACAGCTACCGCGATCCGGAAGGGAAGTGCTCGTTCGCCGAACTGCTCGCCGCCGTGGGTGAGGTACCCGGCATTCGCCGCGTGCGCTTTACCACCAGCCATCCCCGCGACTTTACACGCGACATCGTCGAGGCCATCGATCGCGTTCCCACTCTCTGCGATCACGTGCACCTGCCCGTGCAGTCGGGCTCGCCGCGCGTGCTCGAGAAGATGGCGCGCGAGTACACGCCCGGCTGGTATCTCGAAAAGATCGCCTGGATCAAGTCGGCCCGTCGCCAGATCTCGCTTTCCACCGACATCATTGTCGGATTTCCCGGCGAAACCGCAGACGACTTCATCCAGACCATGGACCTTCTGGCCGAGGTCGAGTACGATTGCGTGTTCGCATTCAAGTACTCGGCGCGGCCCAACACTCCGGCGCTCACCATGATCGACACCGTGCCCGAGGAAGAAAAAAACAGGCGCCTTCAGATATTGCTCGACCGCCAACGCGAGATTCAGAGGGTCAATTATTCCAGGCACATCGGGCAGGTTCTTGAGGTAATGGTAGAAGGCGCCAATCCGGCAAAAGGGCAAATTGCAGCTCGCAGCAGCCAGAATAAACCGGTGAACTTTCGCTGGCCGCAGCCCATCGCGCCCGCGCCGGGCAGCTACGTCCCGGTAAAAATCACAGGCGCTTATCCCAACAGTCTGGTAGGTGAGGCCGTCTAACCACGCAGTAGTCCGAAAGAGGGTGCGGATGGATATCGAGGTTCGAATTCGGGGCTTGATGATGGACCCGGCGACCAATATGCCCATCGTGGTGCTCAAAGACGTCGGGTCCGATGCGGTGATGCCCATCTGGGTGGGCATCTTTGAGGCCAATGCCATCGCTTTGGAGATCGAGAAGATGGCCGCTGCGCGTCCCATGACGCATGACTTAGCGCGAAACCTCGTCCAGCACCTGAACGGGGAACTGGAGCGCGTGGTCATTACCGAGCTTAAGGACGATACCTTCTACGCCGTGCTTTGGCTGCGGCAGGGAGAAGACAAGGTGGCCGTGGATGCGCGGCCTTCCGACGCTATTGCACTGGCGTTACGCGCCGATTGCCCCATTTATGTGGCCGAAAAGGTGATGGAGAGCGCCAAGCTCAATACCACGGGACCGCCCGAAGGGCCCACCGCCGAGCAGTTGCGCGGCTGGTTGGAGGGCCTGAACGACGAGGACCTCGGCCGTTACAAGATGTAGCTCTACCTTAAGAACCTCGTGTCGAGGGCTCGGCAGTTGACCTGCCGTTTCCCGCCTTGGAACACCCGAAGTCGCCTTTTCCACAGGTCGCAACTTTTTTTCACAATTTACAACGTTTTTTCCACAGACTGCATCTTTTTGCATTAGTATGTAATCTCCTCCTCTCGGCCGCTCGGTTTTGGGGCTCAGTAAGGCCGTAAGACTGTCCAACATTGATACAAACAGATGCCTCGGAACACGTGTCCTTGTGCTCCACGGCACTGACCCAATTCTTCAGAAACGGTACATTGCATCACATTGCAGAATATGCGCACAAAAGTCCTGGTTCTCGATGTAGATACGGGAGCAGCAATCGAAGCGGTTCAAAGCCTGGGAGCGCGCGGCTGTATCATCCACACAGTCTCCTGGGCAGCTGAGCAAACGCCGCGGTCGCGCTTTGTCGAGCGGCAAATCCGGCTCAACCTCGCCGCCGATGGCGCCGATCGTCATCTCGCCGCTCTTTTCCGCGAAGAAGAGTACGATCTCATTGTTCCCGTAACCGAAGTCGCCCTTTTGGTAATGCTTTCCTCCAGCATTCCCGCCGAGATGTACCGGCGCAGCGTGCTTCCGGCCCGGCAGAGCATCCAGACGGCTTTGGACAAAGAGTCGGTTTGGAACCTGGCCGCAAAATTGGGGATTCCAGTGCCGGCTTCCCGGCGTATCTCTCCCGCCGACCAGCCTCCCGAAACCTTTCCCTCGGTGCTCAAGCCCACCGGCAGCAAAAGGATCGAGGCTGGCGAAGTGATGCACTATTCCGTCACCCTTGCCCGCAACGCGCAGCAATGGGGATGGGCCCTGGCCACGAAATACAGGCACATCGGCGTTCTCGAGCAGCAATATATTTCCGGCCATGGCGTCGGCGTGGAGATGCTCTTCGAGCATGGCGTGCCTCGTTGGACCTTTGTTCATGAGCGCGTTCACGAGTACCCGCTCTCCGGCGGCGGCAGCAGTTACCGCAGGTCGATCTCGCCGCGTCCTGATTTGGTAGGCTCCAGCGTCACTTTGCTCTCGGCTCTCCAGTGGCACGGCGTCGCCATGGTGGAGTTCAGGGTCGCCCCCGATGGCAAAGCCTATTTGATGGAAATCAATCCCCGTCTTTGGGGTTCGCTCGCTCTGGCCATCGACTGCGGAGTCGACTTTCCTTATGGGCTGCTTTGCCTTGCCGCCAATCAGCCTTTGCCGCCACAGCCCAGCTATCGCGTCGGCTACTATACGCGCGATATTCCTCGCGACGTAGAGTGGTTCAAAGCCAATCTCAAAGCCGATCACTCCGACCCTCTGCTTCGCACCAAGCCGGTGATTGCAGCTCTGCTGGAATGGTTCCGGCCGCTGCTTGGAAAAGAGAGTTGGGATCGCTTCCGGTGGACGGATCTGGGTGTGACTTTCGCGGAATGGAAAAGAGTGTTTCGCGAGCATGGGTATAGGGCCGTGCGCGCGGCAGGGAAGCGTATCCGTCCTCTCGTTCCGGCCCGGCGCGCCGCAATCCGCCGCCGCAGAGCTGCCATTTCGCCCGTTAGAAACGGATAGTCGTTCGCTTCTCAGGAAGCAAACAAACCACGATCCAGGGTGCCCCAGGCCGGGGTCCCCACGAGCAGGTCCACGCTCGTGGGGTGGAGGTCTCGTTAGAGACCTGGGAGATGAAACCGCTCCTGTTCAATTTCCGGCGGTTGCAGGGAAGGTGCGAAGGAGGCACCGCTCGTCGGCCCAACGGCACTGAAAGAGGGTATTTTAGCCGGTTCGAGCTTAAGTTAACAGAATATCTGTTATCAGACATTGCCGATAGACGACCAGGGTACGCCTACTGGCGCCCTCGGTGATTGGGGCGGATTGGACTTTGTTCCGTTCGAGCCCCCACTCTGGCCCGATCCGTTCGAATTCGATTGAGGCACCGCGTTCTGCCCATTGCCGCTGGCGTTGCGTGCATCCACCCTTGTCGGCGCCCACCAAAGCGCCAATCCAAAAAAAGCACCGTAGAAATTGCTGGATTAAGAATTCTCTGGATCATCCCAAGAGAGATTCAAATCTCTCGGGCCAGGTTTCTCGCCACGCCCCGATCGGTTTTACGTATTCAAAGCCGAGGCGCGGCCCGCAAGTAACCAGACGTGCAACCATCCTTCAATTCCGGATTTCGGCCAGTAGCTGCTCCACCTCGGCTTTTTCTCCAGCGCTCAGCGCCAGCAGCGGTGCGCGTGCGCGTCCTCCGTAATACCCGTTGAAGTCGCAGCCGTATTTGATTCCCGCAATACCCAGATCGCCGACGATGCGTTTGTTTGCGGCAACAATCCGCTGCTGTTTCTCGCGCGCCAGCGGCAGATCGTGATCCTTCCACGCCAGATAAATCTCCTGGCAGGCTTGCGGAGCGCAGGCCGCAAAGGCCAGGATCCCACCCGCGGCTCCGCTTTCGAGCGACTCCAGCAGCGTGCCCGCGGCACCGCTCAGCACCTGAAAGCCGACTTCCCTTTCGCGCAATTTGACCGGAGCCGCCGGCGGAGCCTTGGCCAACGCAACTCCGCCCGCCAAATCATCTGCGGGCACAAATGAACCCGGC